>NZ_NRJH01000099.1 GCF_003585925.1 Psittacicella melopsittaci | reverse complement strand
TTAAATTAAATAAAGTAAATATGGCTGAAGCTAAATATAGTTCTGCTGAACATTACAAAACGTTTAATGAGTTTTTTATCCGTGATTTAGTTGATGGTGCACGTCCTGTTGGTGATAGTAATTTTGTTTCTCCAGCTGATGGTCGTGTAGCCATGTTAGGTAAAATAAATAGTGGTACTATGATTCAGGCAAAAGGGCATAACTTTACCGTAAGAGAGCTACTAGCTATCTCTAACGAAGAAGCTGCTCAGTTTGATAACCATTCCTATTTAACAGTTTACCTTTCACCACGTGATTATCATAAAGTGCATATGCCTTGTGATGGGAAATTGCTTAAAGCAGTGTTCATTCCAGGTGATCTTTATTCGGTAAATACTAATGCTTTTACCAATATTTCGAATCTTTATGCAAGAAATGAGCGTTTAGTTTGTTACTTTGAAACGCAATATGGTCTAATGGTACAAGTTTTAGTAGGTGCTACAATCACAGGTTCTATTTTACAGTTTTGGGATAATCCAATAATTGCAGACCATGCAGTACATATTATTGAGAAAGATTATACAAAAAGTAATATAATTATTAAGAAAGGTTCTGAAATGGGGGCATTTATCATGGGAAGTACAACTATAAATATTTTCCCTGGTGAAGTTGATTTTGCTTCTGCTAATGTAAAAATTGGAGAACCAATAAAAGTTAATTCAAATCTTGGAGATTTAACCTAGGGTTTTTTAGTTTTATGAACAGAAAAAAAACCACTAATGCTAACGATCAAGACCAAGTCGATCAGCATGAAAAAAGCTTAGCTTTTACAGAAAATTTTTCTGAAGGCAAAGAAGATGAAGTTGACACTTCTGACATAGGGGTTAGCAACTTAATGTTGGTAAGGAATAGATCTTTGTATAACTACTTAGTAGACGTGGTTAATTATAATAACTATTCTAAAGCAACTGAGATTTTAAAAGTCTTACGTAATGACGGTATAAATATTTCTATTTATAAGTTAAGAAGATTTTTAGCCGCTGCTAATATTACCAAGGTTACTAACTATAAAGGGGAAAAGTTTTACAAGCTTAACTATAGTCAGAATCGCTTAACCCTAGAATCAAAAGTAGAAGCTCTTGTTATCTCTGTATTGAGTAATAATGTTTGTGTTATTATAAAAACAGTACCAGCAGGAGCACAAATTGTCGCAAAAATTTGTGATAGTTCTGCAAAAGAACTAGATATTCTTGGTACAATTGCTGGTGATGATACAGTTATGTTGATACCGCGAGACACAGAAGAAATAAGCAAAGTAAAACGACTAGTAAAACGATTATTCAAAATTTAACATACACTCTTTTAAAGTACAGGTTTGTAAAATATGAAAGAAAAAATGAAAGGACTTTTTGACCGCTCTTCTTACACAAAACTTTACATCTATGTAGGTATAGTTGTTTTAGCGATAATTTTATATTTATTTGTTTTTAGAGACACAGGTTCGAATAAGGATTCAATTTTATTAAATAAAAATGAAACTGCAACCGTGGCAATTGATACTTCACGTACGCAAGAGCTAACTCCAGAGCCTGTAGCACCTCCAACTGAGCAACCTGTAGCTCCAGTTACTCCTACAGCACCTGTAGAACAGCCAACTGTGACTCCAGAACCAGCTCAACAACCTGTACAACAACCAAGTCAACCGCAAACTACAACTACGAGTGCAAATATTCCTGTAGTAGCAGAAAATCAGATTTATGCTAATTTACCAACTGAAGAGTTTACTGTTCAAAGTGGGCAAACTGCAGGTCGTATTTTTAGTCGTAACCAAGGTGATATTTTTGCCATGGTAAGTGTTAATAAAGCAATTGAAAATCTAGGGGTTAATGATAAACTTTATGTTAAATTTAACCAACAAGGTAAAATTGTGGTATTAGCAATTGATAAACGTCGTGGTGGTTACGTTGGTCAATATATTTTAAATATTGATAATA
>NZ_NRJH01000098.1 GCF_003585925.1 Psittacicella melopsittaci | reverse complement strand
CTGCACCAGGCAGATATATTCCAACTTCACCACCAGTGGTGACAGCTTCAACAATTATTATCGGTGGAGCAGTAACTGACAACTACTCAAATACGGAACCTTCAGGAGTAATTCGTGGTTACGATGTTAACACTGGGGAGTTAAAATGGATTTTTGATACTGGAGCTAAGGATCCTAATGCTCAACCTGGAGAAAATGTAGACTATGTACACAACTCTCCTAATGCTTGGGCACCATTATCTTATGATCCAATTAAAGATATAGTATATATTCCTACAGGAGTAGGTACACCTGATATTTGGGGTGGTGACCGTGACGAACTCAAAGAACGTTACGCTAACTCAATTCTTGCCTTACATGCTTCTACAGGGAAGTTAATTTGGCATTTCCAAACTACCCACCATGACTTATGGGATATGGATGTACCAGCTCAACCTTCACTTGCTGACTTAAAACAAGCTGATGGTTCGGTGACTCCTGCTGTTTATGTTCTTACAAAAACAGGTAATGTGTTTGTATTCAACCGTTACACAGGTGAGCCTTTAGTACCAATTGAAGAACTTGCGGTTCCTACTAGTGTAACTAAAGGTCCACAAACTTACGGTGAACACTATTCACCAACGCAACCTTTTTCAGCTTTAAACCTAGGTCCTTCACCAAGTGAAAAACTAACAGATAAAAACATGTGGGGTGGTTCTATGTTCGACCAACTTGTATGTCGTATTCTGTTTGAACACTATAACTATGAAGGTATCTACACTCCACCTTCAGAAAGAGGTACTATTGTATTCCCAGGTAACCTTGGAGTATTTGAATGGGGTGGAATTTCTGTAAACCAAGATCGTCAAGTAGCCTTAGCAAATCCAATTGGTTTACCATTCCTATCTAAACTTAACCGTGTAGATCCAAACCGTCCTAAAGGTGAAGGTACAGGAACTGAATCAGGTTTCCAACCTATGTATGGTACTCCATACGAAGTACTCCTTGAACCTTTCTTATCTCCACTTGGCTTACCATGTAAAGAACCAAGCTGGGGCTTTGTAACAGGAGTAGATCTCCAAACTAACGAAATTGTTTGGAAAAAACGTATAGGTACTATTCGTGATAGTCTGCCTAAACTCTTCCAATTACCACCATTATTAATTGGGGTACCTGGTTTAGGTGGGGTTATGTCTACTGCCGTTGATGTAATGTTGGTGGCTGCTACTCAAGACAACTACATCCGTGCTTTCAGCGTAACTAATGGAGAAAAACTCTGGCA
>NZ_NRJH01000097.1 GCF_003585925.1 Psittacicella melopsittaci | reverse complement strand
TTTAAAGGATAATTCAGTTTATATAAACACCCATAAAGAGAGAAAATTTTATATATTAAACCTCTTCGCTATTGTTACAATGTAACATACTCTTACAGAAAAATTTACAAATATGGGATAATATTTATACCCTTCCCAATTATATAAAGAGAAAAATAATACACCACATCTTGCTACTTGTTACATTGTAACAGTTTTCTACTACAGGATACAAAAGTTCAATTCTTTTAAATGCGACAGATTATATATCAGATAGAAGTAGCTACATTTGTTACATTGTAACAAAATAAAGTAAAAAGTTAATCTGAGAACAATCAATACTTATAAGCATTATTATAACAATTATTTTTTACACTTTGAGAAAAAGTTATTGTAACCTAACAACTGAGTAGTTAACATTATGTTACAATGTAACATTACTAGTAATATTGTAAATCGCACAAGTGCAAACTTTATAGCACTACTATGACCACTCAGCACTAATACTAACTCAGGTAAATGCAAATAATACGAATTACATAGTAAGTTTTTAAGACTTACAGACTAACTTTTAGCAAAAATACAAAGATATTTGCTAAATTGTTGAATTTTAAACATTGTTCGATTTCAAAGCTTAATTTTAAAAATTGCGTATATTTTCATTAATCAAAACCCTTATACCGTTAGATTTTTATAATTGCATAATCCATACTATTTTTAACCTTTGTATAACTAGTAAATAAAAAAGAGGGCATCTTGTGCCCTCTTTGGATTAGTAGCAAAAAGAAAGAATCGAAGAGTGTTTTTGCTTATGCGCATTTATCTAAGATCTTTATACACTATGAAGTCTAGAATTTGATATTAAGTGCTAAAGTAAAATATTTATAGTCATCTTTAAGAACATATCTATCACTTGTGAATAAGATGTCTTCTGTTTGTTTACCTCTACCGTATTCTACAAAGACTTCGGCATCTTGTAATAACTTATTATCGTATGCTATTAGTGGTTTTACTTTTAAAAATACTGCAGGGCATTTTCTCTGAACTCTAAATCCTAAAGGATAGCTAGAAGTAGTTTCGTTATAGTATTCTCTATTATAAGCAACACCTAATTCTAAGTAGTTGGTAACTTTATAAGATACGGCGAGCCTAGTAAATAGAGATGTGGATTCTGCATAGTAAAAATCATCAACAAAGCCCATTAGATCATAAAGAGTGTTATTGATCGTATAAACCCCTTGATTCATAACCTTTGTAGTATTTTGTAAACGGTAGGCAAAAAGGTCGTAGGTTACTTTAAATTTACTTAATTCCAGTTTATTCTCAAAACTTAAAGCTAGTACTCTTGGTTCTCCACTTAAGTTAAGAGTTCGATCTTCATCTATTTCTAAATTTCGCCAACTTTGAGCTTTATTTTTATCAAGATTACCTGCAATAAATGCAGTTCTTGAGGTAAATGTATCACTTAAGTTATATGTTAAATCAAAAGAAGAGGATTTAAACTGTGAACTATTATCGTCGATTAATAATCTAGCCCTACCAAAATTAACCCCCATTCTGAATACACCAAAACTATTAAGATTAAGTACTTCTGTTTCAACACGAGCCCCTAATGCCATATAAATAGGGAATGGACCGTCTATAATCTTATATCTACCTAACACAAGATTGCCATAATCACTTAAGAGGTAAATATTGGCTTTGTGTACACCTTTATCTTTAGTTTCTTCTTCAAATTCAACTAATCTATTATGTTTACGCATATAACCTATTTTAGCCCCTACAGTAAGATTATAGTTGTTAAAATCTAGTGCAGGGTTAAGCGTAAGACTATAATCACGGAACCTAAAATTGTGATAGGCTTCGCCATTATTAATATTACCTTTATAGTTTTCTATATAAACATTTCCTAAAAGATCTAGGTTAAAAGTATAACTATCTTTGGTAAGGCTAAATAGATTATAAGCTTGAGATGAGGTTGAAACTAATAATAATGAGAGTAAAATTGGTTTTATTTTTGAGAGTTTTTTCATAGCTTGTACTTTTCCTTAACATAAACTTTTCATAAAGTAAGAAGAATAAGCACAAACCTTATTAAATAATTTATGCAGAAAGTAGTTTTAGTGAATTGACTGATTCTTAATTATTTTTGCCAATTTTGCAAAATCATATACTACCCAAGCTCTTAATTTTTTTAGGATATTTATATTCTTATTTATATATTACA
>NZ_NRJH01000096.1 GCF_003585925.1 Psittacicella melopsittaci | reverse complement strand
GGCACTTGCAACTGGGCATATAAACTGTCTTTATAGTCTTGCAAATTTAAATGTTCAATACTTTTGCCTTGAGCTAAAAATTGAGCATTGGCTAAAACCATCTCTGAAACAGCATAGCCAATGCCCTGTTTTAAATGTATATGGCGGTAAGGAACATCACTAACTCCTGCCATAGGAGCCAAGGCTATATTATTCTTGATATAATTATTACCAATATAAAAGCCTTTATTCGTCATTATTTTTTCTTACCTGTAACACGAATCCACTCTTCATCATGGGCTATAGCATCTATATTAAAGTTTGGACTATAAGCTGTAACTATGTCTTTTTCTTTAATATCTAGAATTCCAGATAAAGCTAGTAAACCGTCTTTTTTAGTTAGCTGAGCTAAGGTTGGAGCTAATTCAACTAAAGGACCAGCAAGAATATTTGCTAGAGTGATATCGCCAAGAATATTTTCTTTGGCAAAATCTTCAACTAAAAATGGTTTAATTTTATCGCTCACTTGATTGTTTTTCGCATTAGAAACCGTTGCTTCAATCGCTTGTGGATCTATGTCGACACAATAAGCCATTTTTGCCCCAAGTTTAACCGCAGCTATGCCTAGAATCCCAGAACCACAACCATAATCTATAATAACCTTATCTTGTAAGGCATTAGTTACAGCTAGGCTATCTAAATATTGTAAACACATACGTGTTGTAGGGTGAGTCCCTGTACCAAAAGCTAAGCCTGGATCTAGGTCAACTACTACAGCTCCTTCTTCATCTACTTGTTGATTTGAAGGGCATATCCAAAGCTTTTCTCCGAACTTCATAGGGTGGAACTGATCCATCCATACTCTAACCCAATCTTGATCTTCGATTACTTCAACTTCATAATCTAACTCAGTTACTTTTAGATAAGTTTTTAAATTATCAATTATTTGTTGAGCATCAACATCATTTTCAAATAAGGCTACTACATTGGTATTTGGCCATAACTCAATTTTATTTAGTTCAGGCTCAAAAATTGGATCATCTTGATTATCCATAAATGTTGTCGAAATTGCTCCATAATTATCTAATTCTGAAGCTATTCTTTCGGCATATTTATCGTCAGCAAGATGTAATTTTACGGTAATTTGAATCCAAGACATGATTTTATACTTTAATTTTTGATGTAAATAACTGCACTAATAATACCGCAATTAATGAGAATAATAAAGACGGTACAATTTGGTGGAAACCAAATATTGAGAATTTAGTAAAGGTTAAAATCGCATAAGTGCCTATACCTACAACCACACTAGCAATAGAAGAATACTTGTTAATGCTTTTAACAAATAAACCTAAAACTATTGGCCATAAGAAGGTTGCTTGTAATCCGCCAAAGGATAAAAGGTTTAACCAGATAAGAATATTTGGTGGATTAATACTAAAGGTAACGGCTAGGATAATAATTAAAAAGGTGGTTGAGCGCACAATAATTCTTACTTTATTTTGTGCTCGTCTATACTCGTTATCAGTTAATTCAGGAGTTGGGAAATATCTATTTTTATTATTTAAATAGAGGTCATTAACTAAAGTCGAAGTACATTGAATTAACATACTATCAATAGTTGAAAGTATAGCAGCCATAGGAGCAATTAAAAATATAGCACCTAAAATTGGATGCATAACTATGGTAATTAGCTTAGGAATTACCAAATCCGGACTACTTATAGTGTCACGAGGGATAATTCCATTAGCAAAAAAGCCAGCTAGGTGCATAGCAATTAAGATTACATATAACACCACTGTAGCAATAATAATTGCTTTTAAGCGCTCTTTAGGACTTTGTGATGACATAGTCCGGATAACAGTCTGTGGTAAACCTAAAATACCAAAACAAACTAAAACCCAGAAGCTAAAATACAGCTGCGGAGTTATTACTCCATTAAACGGATCAAGAAGCTTAGCATCGGTTTGTTTAATGTTATTAATAACTTGCTCGAATCCACCTACATAACTTAAGGTAAAGTAAATTAAAAAGAGTGAGCCCAAGAACATTATACTGCCTTGGAGAATATCTGAATAACTTACGGTTTTAAAGTTACCAAAAAAAGTATAAAAGGTAATTACCGAAACAAAACTAAATAAGGCAGTTTTATACTCGATGTTTAACGTCCCCTCAAGTAAGCGAGCAGCACCAATAAATTGCACTACAATACTTGCAATAAAGCAGAGAACGAGAATTAAACTGGTTAAGTTTACTAAAAATGGACTTTTATAGCGAGCAAGAAGTACTTCATTTACAGTGGAACAACCATGCTCATTGGCAAATTTATTTATTCTATTGCCTAATACCGTAAACACAAACCACATGGTAGGTACTTGTATTAAGGCTATTACCACCCAACCTAAACCATAATAGTAAGCCGTACCTGGACCACCTATAAAGGACGAAGCTGACGCATAGGTACTTGCCGAGCCCATAGCTAAAGCTAAGGCAGTCATTTTACGATCTGAAAGGGAATAGTTTTTTATAAAGTTAACCTTTTTTCCTTTTAAGGCTTTAATATCTTTATATTTAACAAAAAGGTTAAAGGCAATTAGAGAGATAAAGTAAATTATTATTGGAGTTAAAATAGCTAAATGGTTCATTATTTGCTTTTTAGGAAAATGTAAATTAAGTAAACAATAAAAATTATAGGAAGATAAAAGCCTACAATTTCAAAATATAGAGGAAAAGAGCTTATTAATCCAGGTGTATTAGCAAAAAATACTAAACTTATAACCCAAAAAAGCACATATAAGAAAAAGGGGATAATTAATTTAGTTAACATGATTAAAGTACTCTTTTATTTTTTGGGCAACAACATCAGCTAACCATACTTGAGCATAATTAGCAAAATTTTGTTCATTGGTTAGCAATTGTCGCACCGATGTTGAAGAAATATGAGTTAAATTAGCCGAAGCTAATAAATACATTACTTCAAAGCTTTTTGTTGCAGACTTAGTTAGATAAAGATTTTTATTAATGTTCTCATAAGTCATTTCATATTCTAAATCTGCGGTATTTCTAATACCACGCACAACAAAATCAGCATTTAAAGCAATATACTCATCAATTAAAAGCTTATCAGAGATTTTAACTTCTATCTGACAATCTGCTATTTGCAACTCATTTAAAGCAATTTGCACTAATTCTAAACGTTGTTCAGAGCTAAAGTTAAACTTTTTGCCATAGTTTTCCATAACTAGGATAATTAGTTTATTACAAGTTTTAGCTGCAC
>NZ_NRJH01000095.1 GCF_003585925.1 Psittacicella melopsittaci | reverse complement strand
AATATATCTGCCTGGTGCAGAGTAAGGCATTTTACGTTTTAAATCGATATAACCGTCAGTACCAAAGTTTTCACAAGGTAAACCTGTTTGAGCATTGATCGCAAATAAACGACCGTCATTTGTTGGCAAGAATACTTTAGCTGGACAAGTTTGAGCTCCAAGTTTTTCTTGTTCAGTTAAGCCCCCATTTTCAGCTTGATATTTTGCACTTTCAGGGTTTACTTGTGCAGTAGTTGCTTGATCCCAGTAAGATACGCCACGACAAGTTTGGTGTTGGTATAAGCGAGTTGGCGGGAGTTGTGGATTAAAACGCCATACGCGTGTACCTGTAGCAGCATCGATTTTATCTAACATTTGGTGAGTAGTACAAATGTAAAGGTAATCACCAATTTTTAATGGTGTAACCTCATAAGTACTTTCTCCTGAGTCTTCTGGTGTACGTGCATCGCCCACATCATATACCCATGCTACTTTTAGTTTACCTACGTTAGCTGAGTTAATTTGTGTTAATGGTGAGTAACGACTTCCTTCTTGCGTACGACCATAAGCGATCCAATCTTCAGGGTTAACCCCAGCAATAGGCTGAGCCTGAGCTGGTTGTTGACGCGTTAAAGTCCCATTAATTTCTTGTGGATCGTGCCAAATACTCCAACCTAAGAGAGCGAACATAGCTAAGATACCCCCTAAAAGAGTGTATTTAGCTGGACTTACGCCTGCTAGTTTACTAAGAGCACGGTTAGAAACTGGAGCTAATAACCAAAAACCTAGTAAAAACCATACATCAAAGCGTGGTGCTAGGTTCCAGAAGTCAGTTCCTGTTTCCCAAAGAGCCCAGAAAATAGTAAAAATTAACCAAATGGTATATAGCCATAATGCCCATAATCTGTCTTTAGCCCAACCAAAGCCAACAAGAGCTAGGACAATACCAGAGGCAAGATAGTAAGGAGACCCTCCTAAAACTACAAGCCATGTTCCCCCAATCAGTAAGAAGAGAGAAAAGACTGTAAAGATAACAAGGGTCAGATATTTCCCCCATTTAGAGGGAGTTTTTGTTTTTTCAGACATAAATCTAATCCTATAGTTTAAGCTCTTCAAACCGAAGATAAAGTATATAACCCCTAATTAATTAGGGG
>NZ_NRJH01000094.1 GCF_003585925.1 Psittacicella melopsittaci | reverse complement strand
ATTTAAAACTAATAGTAAATAATTAACCCTAGGTAAGCTGTACCTAAAAAAGCCAACTCAGCAACTTAATAGCTCATAAGACCCCTGGAGGCAAAACTTTAGTTATTGCAAAAAGTAATTTTTACTAGCATAACTCATAAATATCACATATACCTAAGAAGAAAAAACTGCGTAAATTTATTTTAAATAGTGTTTATATTTGTTAATGAGGCGTTAAAATGATCGTAAAGGATCAGTCAAAGCAAGCAAATTTATTCGCCTCGACAAGAGATTTTTTTACTTTTAGAAGAGCTAAATATAATTTTAAGAGAGGTAAAATCCCAATTTAAAAAAGGCTAAAACTAATTTTTAGGAAAGCTATAAGTAAACTTACAGAGAGGAAAATCTAATTTTTAGGTAAGCTAAAAACAAAATATTAGAAAGGAAAAGCCAATTTTTAGAAGTGCTAAAAACAAATTTGCAGAGAGGAAAAGCTAATTTTTAGGAGAGCTAAAAGTAAATTTGCAGAGAGGAAAAACTAATTTTTAGGGGATCTATAACCAAAATATGAGAAAAGAAAAAGCTACTTTTTTAGACTAAAAATACAATTTAGAGAAAGTAAAAACTAATTTCAGAAGCACAAAAAGCTGAATCAAAGAAGAGAAAAAAACAAGCTATGAAGATTAAAAATATAAATATAAGGAAGGTAAATAACTAATAAAGAGGAGTAAAACCTAATCTAAGAAGAGTAAAACCTAATCTAAGATTAAGCAAATCTAAGAGCACAAATACAAAAATCTTAAAAACAAAAGGTAAAATCCAAGCATAGATTAGTAAAAACCTAAATTAAAATAACAAAATCCAATCTCAGAAGAATATTACCCTTACAAACAAGAAAAAATACCTATCAAAAAAAGGAATAAAAATCCTTTATTTAGTTAACTACTAGCCATAGAAAATAAAAAAACCCCAAGAAAATGTAAAAAATTACTGCTAAATCCTTGCAATAAGTAAAAATTTTAGAGTACAATAAAATTATAATTAAAGTAACCTGTTTACTTTTAAGTAAAAACTCCAACCGGAATTTTTTACGAGTGGATATTACTTTCTTTTTTAGGGGCTAGAAGCTTTTAGCTTTTAGCGAATTCACAACCAAGAAGCAACAACATTATCCCCTTTTTCTCATGTTTTTGTCTCTTATAAATATCCATATAAATAAAGAAGAGCTTATCCTCAAAAGTTTAAATCGGACTTTTAGCTTTTTAGGGAAAAAATAAAATTTTCTCTAATCTTGGAGTAAAGACGTGTAAGCTTCAAGACTTTTGTTTTTAGCTTCACCTTAAGGTAGACTCCCTTTACTGAGCTACTGGTGTTAAGTCAAAAGCAACCCTAGAAGTTCAGATTTAGTTAAGAGAAAACTGCATTTTTATTTAAGCATTTATATCGTAATAAAAAAAAGGAACTAATAAATATAGTGATGTTTAAAGCAAAAATCAGCTCCTTTTAATAAAAAGGCTTGCGAGCTAGGTTCTTCTTTCCCTTTATAACTCGTAAATAAATTCCTTAAACTAGATTTAGCCTACTTCTATAGCTCTAGTCTCCAACTTTATAGAGTTGTAGTTGTATAAAAAATCTAGTTTTCTTTTTACTAAAAAGTCAGGTTACATAAAAACTTCAATAAACTTATCTACCACCTTTTTTAGGTGGTTTTTTTATGGAGTTTTGTTTTTGCTTTTTGCTTTGCAGTAATACATTATTTTGTTTAATTGCAAGATATTTGCCCAATAGCAAGATATTAAGTTATGGTTAATAATTTATTTTAGGCAAATAAATTAGTCCCCCGAATTTACTTCGGGGGACTTAATTTAAGTTGTTTTATTTAATAGGTGAATTGGGTACCTGCACGTAAATGTTTTTGTGGATGATGCTCTCTTAACCACTCAGTATTACGTTTAAGGTTCTCAATTAGATGTTTTGGGGTTTCAGCAAAGTGAAACTTAAGAAAATCTGGATCACTATGCGGAATGGTATGAGTGCCTACGTTAATAAAGATTTTACTAAGGTCTTTAGTTAGTAAGTACTCTGAATCTTTGAAAACATCAACTAAACCTGAGCTTTTAATTTTGCTTAAGTCTATTACAATATCTTCATCCACAACTCGATTTTCTTTAAACATTTCGCGTACGGATCTGAGACTTGAAAGATCCCATTTACCATACCCTTTGACAACAACTTCGCAGTTAGCAAAAAGTCTGTCCATTACTTGAACATGTGAAGTATCCCATGCCGATACATCAAAGGCGTATTGGTAGGCAATTCCACAAACATGTAACTTAGCAAACAGCCCTGTTAGATCGGTTAAGTGACTTATATCCACAAAACTTAGATCAATTACAGGAGTAACTGCATAGCGGTTGTAAGATAAAAAGGTTTCTAATAAATAGTATAGTCTATCGTGAGGTAAATTCTTAATCTTCCAGTCGGCAACCGTAATTGGACCTTCTTTCGAAATTACATCTTTTAAGAAAGCATAACAAGCATCGCAAGACTCTGGATGAGCTTTGGCTTGTCCTGGATCCTTTTCGAGGTTGTAACTTTTAGCTTCTAAGTATTTTTCCTCAAGAGTATTTAAATCAACACGTTCTAGACTATTTAAATTAAACAACGTAGTTGCAAAATAAAACATCCAGCCACGTGCTGTTGGAAGTTTTTTATCTAAATGAGTTGCTAATTGTGTAATGCTAGTCATATTGAGCAGTCTCCTGGACTAGCTTAGTTAAAATATTTGTGATATTTTTTGTAAGCTTGTGATTGATTTAAAGGTAAAGCCATAATTTTTTTAGAATAAATTCTAAAAAGATAATGTTCTACCCTATAAAAAATTATACTAAAAAATTACATAAATTGCAGTAAAAAATAACTAAAAATCACAAAAAAAAGGGAAAAAAGCATTTTTTAGCTCTAAAAACCAGAAAAAGTCTTAAAAAATGACGTTATTGAGGTACTTTATATAGGTATTTAGCTATATAAAAGAGCGATTTTTTTTTATTTATTCTGGATTAAAAATGTTATTTTTTATAAATATATGGGAAAATGCGACTTGCAGTTTTAAGATCTACACCTGTTATAACTTTATTAAGTTTGTTAATTTCTGAGTAACAACTAGAATAGACAAAAAAAATCCGAAGAGAATCTACTCTTCGGATAATTTTGGAATTCAACTATAAAGACTCGGTTAGTCTTTTAGTATCTAAATAGTATATATAAAAATTTGTCTTTTTAAGCAACTTTTTTACATTTAAAGACAAATTTTTTACAAAATGCTTTAAATATCTTTGTAATTTAAGCTAAAAAAATTTACTCTTTTAGTCAGGAAAAGAGTTTTTTTTGTTTAAACAAATTAGTTTAACCTTGGTAGTATACCTCGTGGTAACTAAATACTTAATCGCGTTGTTAACATTTACTTAACTTAGTTAGTATCCATATATCCATACTTACATAACTTCGTTTAAGATCCTATTTAACTCATCTTAAGTTCTTAAAAGCAGTTTAAACTTTCTCACCTCAACTCTTTTATCTAACAAAAAAACTTTTCCCGATCTAAAAAAACGTATAAAAATCAGCAATAAACTCTCAAAAAAAAGTATAAAATACCTCTCTTTCTATTCTTAAATAGTACAAAATATTGCTAAGTGTAAAAAGAAAGATAAATTTTCAGTTTTTGCTATCAAAAGATAAGTTTTTGCTAATTCCTCTAAACTAGAGATAAAATTATTAGAAATATTTTATTTTCTAGTAAAAATGCGTGATAAATTATTGATTTCCAGCCATAAAAAAAGCTCGGTATGCTAACCGAGCCAAACTCACTATTCTTTAAACAATCGAAATATTTTATGTGAAAGTTTTCACTTTTGTAGAAAACTCGCATAAGGAAGCTTCGTAAAATCATCAACTTACAAAAGGAGAGACAATACAAATCCACCTACCTAAATTATAATACAAAAAAGAAAAATTTACATTATTTTTGTTAAAAAATGCCTTTTTTAAAATTAAATTACAAAATATTATATAAATATATGATAATTAAAAGCTTTTGAAGAGTTTTATATTGTAAAATTTCAGAAAAATAAGCTAATTTTTGCAAAAAAATATTGAAAAATTTAAAAATTTTTGTTTAACGAGCTTATTTTTTAGGAAAAAATATGATTAAAAATTAATATTTTATGCTATTTTTTTGCATTAAGCAGCCAGAAAATTCAAAGTTTATAGTTAGCCTATGGCTATTAATAAGTACAAACCTATTGAAAATAAGGACAAGAAAATTTTACTTTTTTGCAAAAAACTATCTAAATGAATAATTTTAGCTCCAACCCCTGATTTTTGTTTTAGCTGAAAAAATATCTAGAGGAATAAGAGAAAAATAAATTACAAATTAAGCTATTTCTCCTCGAAAAATAGGCAAGAATTACAGTTTAAGTGAGTTTATTAATTTTTTAGTTTAACTGGTGCATTTGTGATAAAAATCTCGATCAAGGTAAAGTTATCTAGTTAAGAGAAAAAAGTAATACATTTAACAAGAAAAAGTAATACATTTAACAAGAAAAAGTAATACATTTAACAGGAAAAAGTAATACAGTTAAACAAGAAAAAGTAATACAGTTAAACAAGAAAAAGTA
>NZ_NRJH01000093.1 GCF_003585925.1 Psittacicella melopsittaci | reverse complement strand
TTTATTCTTCTTTTATTCTTGGTTTTAGTAACAAGTTCTATTTTTCACTTATCAGATTCCTTTATCCCTTATAATATATCTAATTGTTAATTTTATTTGTTTTTAGATGGAGTATTAATGTCAAACCTTTCTAAAGGAATTCTCTGTTCACTCCTTTCTGCTTTTGCTCTAGCCTTAATGAGTTTATTCTTTAAGCTTATAGGTAACAATATAAGTTCTTATGAAAAACTACTTTCTCGTGGAGTTGGACTATTTATAGTTGCTTGGTTTTTAGTTTACCAAGCTAAAAAGAAAAACCCTGACGTTAAACTTCTTGGCCATAAGAACAATGCACTAGTGTTAATCTTACGTTCTGCAGCTGGTGGTATAGCTATGCTTTGTAATATCTATGCCTTAAACTATGTTAGTTTAGCTGATGCTGACATGATGTTAAAGTTAAACTCAGTGCTACTTCTGATTTTATGTGCAATTTTCCTTAAAGAAAAGGTTACTGTTACACAAATTATAATTGTCGTAGTTAGCTTGATTGCGGTTGTACTAATCATTAAACCTAGTTTCGACAATCCAAATATTCTTGCCTACATTATTGGTTTAACAGGTACTTTATTAGTTAGTATTGCTTACATGTGTATTCGATACTTAACAACAAAAGAAAAAGGTGAACACCCTGCTACTATCATGTTCCACCTTTCATGCTTTATTATCATAACCATGATTTATCCAACCATTAAAAACTTCCAAGGTTTTGATGGGGCTGGATTATTTTATTTATGGTTAATTCTTTCAAGTATTTGTTCGGCTGTAGGTCAGTTTGCCTTAACCTATTCATTTAAATACGCTCCAGCTAAAGAAATTAGTGTATATTCTTACACAAGTTTAATTTGGAACTTTGTTTTAGGATATATAATCTTTATGTCTGTACCTGACTTTATTTCTGTAATAGGTTATGTAATTATTATTGGCTCTGGTATTTATTTATATTTCTATAATAAACACCAAGACAAAATTAGCGGTATTTCTAAATTAACTCATGGTGTTAGTTCATCTACAGCTACTATCGCTTCAACTACACCTGTAATCAAACCACAAAGTTTAGACTTTACCAATAAACCAGATAATGAAACAAACGTAGAAGATAAGAAAGACAAAGTATAAAATATTTTACTTTTTCCTTAATCCTCTTTTTTCATCAACCCCTTTTATTTTATGGAAAATCCAATTAAAACTATTTCAGTAGAAGAGTTAAATAATTTAATCAATCAGGGCAAGGAGGTAGTTATCTTTGATATGCGCCGTTTAGATGAGTACAATCAAGGTCATATTAAAGATGCTATTCATCTTACTTCCGAAAGCTTTTTCCATGAAGCTAATTATTTTAATGACGACACCATTGTGGTGATGCAATGTTATCACGGTAACGCTTCAAAAGCAGTTACTTATGACCTTACTTTAAAGGGCTTTGATAATATTTATTCGCTTGATGGTGGGATTACTGCTTGGGTACAAGCAGGATATCCTCTCGTATAATTTTATATTCGGTACTCTAGCTAAAACGGCATAATTTTTTGTTTTAGTTTTATTATACTGTGATATAATTAAGCACAATTCCTCAATGATTGTGTAGCTCATTGAGAGCAATTTTATTTAAACTAATCTAATTATTTTTAATAATTAGCTTTATATGAGGTTTTAACAATGGCTAAGACTTTAGTATTTGTTCGTCACGGTTTTAGTGAATGGAACGCTAAAAACTTATTTACAGGTTGGCACGATGTTAATTTAACAGAACGTGGTGTTGAAGAAGCAAGAAATGCTGGTAAAAAATTAAAAGCAGCTGGATATGAATTCGATGTTGCATTTACTTCTGTTTTAACACGTGCAATCAAAACTTGTAACTTAATTCTTGAAGAATCAGATCAATTATTTGTACCTCAAATTAAAAACTGGCGTTTAAATGAACGTCACTATGGTGCACTTCAAGGTTTAAATAAAAAAGAAACAGCTGAAAAATACGGTGATGAACAAGTTCACATCTGGAGACGTTCATACGACGTTCCACCACCAGAAATGGATCGTAACTCACCAGATTCTGCTCACAATGATCGTCGCTACAAATTACTAGATCCTTCAGTAATTCCTGATCATGAATCTTTAAAACTTACATTAAAACGTGCTCTTCCATACTGGGAAGATGCAATTGCACCTGCATTATTAAAAGGTGATGTAGTTTTAGTTGTTGCTCACGGTAATTCTTTACGTGCTTTAGCTAAACACATCGAAGGTATTTCTGATGAAGACATTCTAAATCTAGAAATCCCTACAGGTGAACCTATCGTTTATACTTTAAATGATGATCTATCATTTGTAAGCAAAAAATATTTAGACTAATCTAAAATAAGGTTATCTATATATAAAGGGTCTTGATTTTATCAAGACCCTTAGCTTTTGTTTTATTTTTAGCGTCTCTTCTGATATAATTAAGAACAGACAATAAAATTTATAATTTTTTAAAGTTTATGGAATTTTTCTTTAATCATCCATTTTTATCACTAGCATGGATTGCATGCTTCGTAGCTATTATCTTTACATTTATCCAAGATAAATTAAGTGGAGTAAATGTTATTGGTAATAATATGGTTGGGGTTTTAGTTAACTCACAAAAAGGTATTATTGTTGACTTAAGATCTTTAAATGATTTTAAAAGTGGACACATCACAGGTTCAGTACACTTACTACCTTCTGACATTAAAACACAAAACACAGGTAAAATTGATAACTACAAAGACAAGCCTGTGATTTTAGTTAATCAAGATGGTTTAAACTTACTTGAATCAGGTAAAGCATTAACAAAAATGGGATTCACAAGCGTTTATATTTTAAAAGACGGAATCGCAGGTTGGTTAACTGATAATTTAGTTCTTGTAAGAAAATAATTTAAACCAAAAAAAAGTCTTCCGATTTTTACTTTCGGAAGACTTTTTTATATTTTAGCCTTGTATTTTCTATAAATAATTTAAACAAATATTTTTGTGCAAATAAATTAATATTTTCAAAGACTTTTTAAAAAAAATTTTATATAATTAAGCCTTAAAATAATTGGTAAAATTATTTAAAAAAAATTACGTAGTTTACTAGTAATCCT
>NZ_NRJH01000092.1 GCF_003585925.1 Psittacicella melopsittaci | reverse complement strand
ATAGAAATTACTAAATGTTTTATAAGTTAAATATAACAGGGGCCGAAAAAATCTTTTTTATAAAGTTTATAAAATATAGATTTTTTTATAATAGCAATTCTAGAAAAACTTGAGAAAATATATGGAAAGTCATAAAATTGAATATAAAATCGATATACCTGCAAAAGAAAATAATCTAAAAGCAGAGATTGTTTCGTTTCTTAATACTGAAGGTGGTGAAATACACCTCGGAGTTGATGATAATGGAATTATCGATCACGAAATAATAAGTAAAAAAAAGAAAATATGGGAAGAAAAGCTAACAAACTGGATAAGAGAAGCTTTTTCACCAAATGTTAGTAGCTTAATAAAAATTTATCCAGAAGCGATTCCTTTCAAAATTATTATTCAGGAAGGTAAATTTAAACCATATTATTACAAAAATAATTCAGGAATGAATCTCCAAGGTGTATATATAAGAGTAGGTAGTTCTAAAAGAATAGCCTCCGATGATGAAATACTTAGAATGCTTTTTTCTTCTCCAAGATATATTTACGAAGAAAATATTATTGATAGAAAAGATCTTACATTTACTTACCTTGAAGAAGAATTCAAAAAGAAAAATGTGAAGTTTGATAAATATGGCTTAAACTTATTAAATCGAAATGATGAATATAACAACGCAGCTTTACTATTAAGAGATCAAAATCCTATAGTTACCAAATTTGCAAAATTCGAAGGAACTACTGTTACTAAATTTTTAGATAAAAAAGAGTTCAAAGGATCTATTTTACGTCAACTTGATGAGGTATTATATTTTTCACACTTATCAAATAGTAATCTTAATGGTGAAGAGGAATTATTAAAAATACCAACAAGAGCTTTAAGGGAAGCTATTGTTAACTGTTTTTGCCATAGAGACTATAGTTTAGAAAGCAGTATAAAAATTGAGTTATATGATGACAGAATAAGAATAGTGTCTCCTGGTTGTTTACCCGATGGACTATCTCTTGAAGAAATAAAAAATGGTAAATCTTCAACTAGAAATAAAATAATAGTCGATACTTTAAATAAAATAGATCGTGTTGAAAATGACGCAACAGGTGTTAGGAGAATTTTTGAAGATTACTCAAATTATGAAAAACAACCTGTTTATGAAATCACTAAAAACGCAGTCATTGTGACTCTATACAGCATAAATAATTCTTCAGACAGCAAAAATATTAATAGAAAAGAGTAAGGTTAATCCAATTGTTTTGAAGAGAAAAAATGACATATTAGAGTTAATTAGAGAAAGTAAAAAAATAAAATCAAAAGATATATCAAGGAAATTAAACGTATCTAGTTCTACTTTAAAGCGAGATCTAACTCAGTTAAAAAGAAATAACTTGATAGAGTTTATTGGAACTCAAAGATATGGATACTGGGTTTTAAAAAATCTTTTCTTCTTACGCTGACTTTTATAAAAAGCTTAGATTTGAAATCTCAGACAATAGGGTTGTAATTACTTTATTTACCCCTGACATAGAGAAAACTCCTAATAAAGTAAATAGTTCTTCTCAAGTAAAACTTGGTCCTAAAAAATTAGTTCGACAAGAAAAAATATTGGCACTTATCTTAAAAGATAAAAATGTTAGTGCCTTGAAATTAGCTAAGGAACTAGAAGTTTCTCTTGCAACAATAAAAAGAGACTTATCGGCCCTAAGTGCAGAGAATAAAATAGAGCATATTGGGGGAAATCGATATGGTCATTGGATTGTAAAGAAAGATTAATGTAATAATCAACCAAAGACAAGTGATTAAATGTACTTGTCTTTGGTTTGCTTTAGCAAAATTAATGCCTAGAGAATTAGACCAATAAAATGACACCATAGAAAATGGTACTGATAGAAAAATGACACCATAGAAATGGTACCGATAGAAAATGATACTATAGAAAATGACACCATAGAAATGGTACTGATAGAAAATGATACCATAGAAATGGTACCGATAAAAAATGAGCCCATAAAAAATAAGCCC
>NZ_NRJH01000091.1 GCF_003585925.1 Psittacicella melopsittaci | reverse complement strand
TTTTTCTTCACTTGTACCATAGTTGTCATTGAAGACATACCAGTTTTCTTTTTCTAAATTGACGTGAAGATCTATAATATCACAGTCATTTTGAGAAGCACCTTTACCACCATTAGAGTCAATTTTTTCAACTTGAATGGTTTTGTCTTTTAACACCTCATTGATTCTCTTAGCCTCAAACTCATGTGTACCCTCGTATTGCGGTTTGAGAGATAGAATATGGGATGAGATTTCATTTAAGACCTGTTTTACGGCAAGAAAGATATCCTTACCTAGTAAACTCTGGTTAAAGTAAGTAATCTCAATCCGACAGTTACCTAGATAGTTCTCTGAAGTGAGAAATTCTTTTTTGCTAGTAAGGTGCGGATATTTTTCTTGCAGAATATCAAATCTTAACTCATTAAAAAACTCACTTGCCCCTAGGAGAATATTTAAATCGATATCTTTAAATTTGAGAACCTTGGTGTTGGTAATGAGGTCGAGATTGCTTACTTTTGATAAGTCATTATTCTCATTCTCATCAAAAAAACTACTTTCATATCCTTTGCCAGACTTGGTTTTGAACTGGTAGCTTTTTCCTTTTACTCTATCTTCAACACCTGTAACTTGAGCTCTACTTTTTATAACCCGCTTATTAGCAAACACAAAACCGTCTTTGAAAAAATCACTATTTTTGAAATCTTCTTTAAGCTTGTATTCTAGTCGAATAAGTTCTTGAGCCTGTAAGCCTGTCTCGATAAGAGCTTGTTTTAACTCGGTAATATATCTCGAGTCGTTTTTACTATGAAAATACATAGTCTCAAGTATGCGTTTTGGGTTAGAGAGATCACTATCGTATTTACGCTTGAATTTTAATTCATGATCATCATCAACAAACGGACAATATCTTGCTCCACGCCCAATTAGCTGAGCTTCTCTAATGGTATAAGCCCCGATTTTACCTGCTTTACCACTTGCTTGACGTGTATCATAGAGACGCACTATATCAAACAGATTAAGCACATCCCATCCCTCATTGAGCATGTCTACAGCAAAGATGAGGCGAATAGGGTTATTTTGGTCTTCGAGGGAGTTAACTAAAAGTTGCTTTTCGCGATTATTATCCGAAGTTCCATTCTTAATAATCGAAGCTTCTTGGGTAAAAGAATCATGCAGAGATTGCCCTAAAAACTCATAACTCGGATCTTGCTGTTAGAAATACTGCAAGGCTTGGTTTAACACCTCAATAACTGACGTTTCAAGGCTTTTAATTTGT
>NZ_NRJH01000090.1 GCF_003585925.1 Psittacicella melopsittaci | reverse complement strand
TCAGGGTTAGTAGTTTCTTCGCCAGAGTTCCAAACGTATAGACCTGAACCAGTTGCATATGAATCTTTGTTCGCTACATCTGGGTTAGTTGTTTCACCATATACATCACGGTCATTGTTACCTGTTTGTGCAGCTGAACGTTCAGAAGCTTCACCCTGTGTAAGAAACATGTATAAACCAGTGCCTGAAGTGTAACCATCTTTGTTAGCTACGTCAGGGTTAGTTGTTTCTTCGCCAGAGTTCCAAACATATAGACCTGAACCAGTTGCGTAAGAATCTTTGTTCGCTACATCTGGGTTAGTTGTTTCACCAACTACATCACGGTCATTGTTACCTGTTTGTGCATCTGAACGCTCTGCAGCTTCACCCGCTGGACCGAAGTTGTATAAACCAGTACCTGAAGTGTAACCGTCTTTGTTAGCTACATTAGGGTTAGTAGTTTCTTCGCCAGAGTTCCAAACGTATAGACCTGAACCAGTTGCGTATGAATCTTTGTTCGCTACATCTGGGTTAGTAGTATCACCTACTACATCACGATCAGTTCTACCTGTTTGTGCATCTGAACGCTCTGCAGCTTCACCTGCTGAACCGAAGTTGTATAAACCTGTACCTGAAGTGTAACCATCTTTGTTAGCTACGTCAGGGTTAGTTGTTTCTTCGCCAGAATTCCAAACATACACACCAGTACCAGTTGCGTAAGAACCTTGGTTCGCTACATCTGGGTTAGTTGTATCACCAACTACATCACGGTCGTTGTTACCTGTTTGTACATCTGAACGCTCAGCAGCTTCACCCGCTGGACCGAAGTTGTATAAACCAGTACCTGAAGTGTAACCGTCTTTGTGAGCTACGTCAGGGTTAGTTGTTTCTTCGCCAGAGTTCCAAACATATACACCTGAACCAGTTGCATATGAATCTTTGTTCGCTACGTCTGGGTTAGTAGTGTCACCGATAGTGTCACGATCAGTTCTACCTGTTTGTGCGTCAGAACGATCTGCTGCTTCACCTGCTGGACCATAGTTATATAAACCAGAACCAGAAGTATAACCAGGTTTATAAGCTACATCAGGGTTAGTAGTTTCACCGAATTTCTCTTTAGTTAGATCTACAGTTTCAACATCTCTACCGTTATCTTTAGTAGGTTCTTGATATGCATCTACTGGATGATCTTCTGAAGAGTTCCATTGGTAAACACCTGTACCTGCTGAGTAACCAGGTTTGTAAGCTACATTAGGGTTAGTAGTTTCTTCACCAGATTCCCAAACATATACACCTGAACCAGTTGCATATGAATCTTTGTTTGCTACATCTGGATTCGTAGTGTCACCGATAGTGTCACGATCAGTTCTACCTGTTTGTTCGTCAGCACGCTCTGCTGCTTCACCTGCTGGACCGAAGCTGTATAAACCAGTACCTGAAGTGTAACCGTCTTTGTGAGCTACATCAGGGTTAGTAGTTTCTTCGCCAGAGTTCCAAACGTATACACCTGAACCAGTTGCATATGAATCTTTGTTCGCTACATCTGGGTTAGTAGTGTCACCGATAGTGTCACGATCTGTTCTACCTGTTTGTTCGTCAGCACGCTCTGCAGCTTCACCTGCTGGACCGAAGCTGTATAAACCAGTACCTGAAGTGTAACCATCTTTGTGAGCTACGTCAGGGTTAGTAGTTTCTTCACCTGAGTTCCAAACGTATACACCTGAACCAGTTGCATATGAATCTTTGTTCGCTACGTCTGGGTTTGTTGTGTCACCGATGGTGTCACGGTCAGTTCTACCTGTTTGTGCATCTGAACGATCTGCAGCTTCACCTGCTGGACCATAGTTATATAAACCAGTACCAGAAGTATAACCAGGTTTGTAAGCTACATCAGGGTTAGTAGTTTCACCGAATTTCTCTTTAGTTAGATCTACAGTTTCAACATCTCTACCGTTATCTTCAGTAGGTTCTTGATATGCATCTACTGGATGATCTTCTGAAGAGTTCCATTGGTAAACACCTGTACCTGCTGAGTAACCAGGTTTGTAAGCTACATCTGAATTAGTAGTTTCTTCGCCAGATTCCCAAACATATACACCTGAACCAGTTGCATATGAATCTTTGTTTGCTACATCTGGATTCGTAGTGTCACCGATAGTGTCACGATCAGTTCTACCTGTTTGTTCGTCAGCACGCTCTGCAGCTTCACCTGCTGGACCGAAGCTGTATAAACCAGTACCTGAAGTGTAACCGTCTTTGTGAGCTACATCAGGGTTAGTAGTTTCTTCGCCTGAGTTCCAAACATATACACCTGAACCAGTTGCATATGAATCTTTGTTCGCTACATCTGGGTTAGTTGTGTCACCGATAGTGTCACGGTCATTGTTACCAGTCTTAGCATCTGAACGCTCTGCTGCTTCAGCTGCTGGACCGAAGCTGTATAAACTAGTACCTGAAGTGTAACCATCTTTGTGAGCTACTTCAGGGTTAGTATTTTCTTCGCCTGAGTTCCAAACGTATACACCTGAACCAGTTGCATATGAATCTTTGTTCGCTACTTCTGGGTTTGTTGTGTCAC
>NZ_NRJH01000009.1 GCF_003585925.1 Psittacicella melopsittaci | reverse complement strand
TACTACCACTTGACCGTCTTTAGTCGCAGTTGAGGTTAAGCTAATGTTGTTTACATCTACTTTTTCGCTAGCTGTTACAGATACGTTTGTACCTGAAGCTTTACCACCAGCAACAACTACATTAGCACCAGAAACGCTTACATTATCATTTGCAGATTCTAAAGTAGTGTCAGTAACTGTAGTATCGCCACTTGTTGTAGATACTTCAACCTTACCACTTCCTTTAACGACTGCTTTATCTAAAGTAGTTTTATTCGGGCTAGTTAAAGTAACATTACCTGTTTGAGCAGTTGAAGTTACACTTGATTCTTTAACCGTTAACTGATCACCTGATTTTAAGCTTAAGTCAGAGCCTGATTCAACATTAGAGTTGTTTTCTAAAGTAATATTGCCTTTTTCTGCGGTAATTGTAGTTTGAGCAAAGTTAGTTACATTAGTTGCATTTAGATCAACGCTACCTGTAGTTGCATTAATAACTGCGGCTTCACCCGCATCACCAGTAAAGCTTGAGTTAGTTAAAGTAACACTAGAAGCAGTAATATTTAGCTTACCGTTTGTTGCCGTAGAGTTAGTAACTTTTACTTCACCCTCTTGTCCGATTAGGTTAACTTGAGCTTTAGAATCTGGAGTAGTGGTAATAGTTGCATTATCAAGAGTAGCAGTTTTACCCTTAACAGTCACTTTACCGTAAGCATCAGCAGTTGAAGTTAAGCTTGTTGCATTAACTGTAGTAGTTTCATTTGCTACTAGAGATACGCTTGCACCTTTAACAGCACCACCTGTAACACTTAGGTTGTTACCTGCGAGGTTGGTATTACCTTCAGCTGAGGTTAAAGTTGTTCCATTAGTGTTAAGGTTGTTACTTGCTGTAACCGCAACTCCGTTAGTACCATTAATTGTGCCACCAGTTAAAGTAACATTAGCCCCTTGTAAGTTTGCTCGGTTACTGTTAACTTCGAGATTAGTTGTAACGATTTCTTTTTCTGCAACTAAGGTGAAATTCTCGCTTGCATTAAATTTAGCTCCGCTAGTAGCCGTAAAGTTGGTTGTAGCTATACCAATATTTGCGGTAGTTACAACTACTTTATCAGCAAGATTTACGGTTGGAGCCGTAAGGTTAATCGATCTTACTGCAGTTAGCGAGGTGTTATTTAAAGTAACAGTTCCTGTTGGTGATGAAAGGTTAATATCACGTGAAGAATCAACTTTAACATTAGTTGTATTCACGTTCTCATTACCACGAAGGTTAATGTCAGTGTTACTACCTGTAGTTGTGAGATTAGTATCTATTACATTAGTACTTGTTGTATTAGCGTCACCTAAAGAGATTTCTCTTTCGTTAGCTTTAATTTCACTTTTAGCAACATTAATAGTTGTTGCACGCACACTAGTAGCTGTTGTTGATTCTACTTTAGAGTTATTAAGGCTTACTAAATCCTTACCTCTAATCACTACACTACTTGAAGTACTTTGGATGCTACTGTTATCAATACTAGTTTGACCATTAGAAGCATTTAGATCTACATAATAACCACTGATTTTTGGAGCATCTTTAACAGTTAGGTTTACGTAACCTCTTAAGGTAGCACCAGAACTAACATCAACCGTTGAAGCATTGAAATCAAGATTATTTGTTGCACATAGATGAATACCATAACCTTGAACTTGAGAGCCATTAACTAAGCTAATATTAGTACCGTAAATATAGTGAGTTCTTGTTGAATATTTAAGACCTACGTTACCTTTATCAATAGTTACATTACCTTTAGAGGCGTTAAGCGTAAAGTAATCAACAGCCCCTACAATAGCTCCAGCATTAACCGTTAGGTTGTTGTTTATAACCCCACGTACGATATTACCAGTTAGAATTGCTTGTTCACCTGTAACAATTAAATCATTTGTTATGCAAAGTCTCGTGTCGCCAGCCACATCACCTACAGTTGCATTATCAATACTGAGGTTGGTAGTATTTACGTCTAATCTATTAGTAGCACCTAAATTAGATGCAGTGTTTAGGGTTACATTTGTTGACGAAATATTAACTTGTTCACCTGATACATTTGCACTATTACTTAAAGAAATATTAGGTGCAGATACGTTTGTGTAACCTGTTGTTGACGTAAGTGTAGCATTGTCTACATTAACGTAGTTTGAGTTTATATATACGGAATTACTGAGTACTTTAGCATGGTTGCTAAAGTTAGCAGTATTAGTACGAATTGTTATATTTGCTGTACTGCAAGTTGTACTAGTAGTGCTTATAGTTGCATTATCTACATTTAGAAGAGTTGCACAAATGTAGGTGCTGTTTCCTGCACTAACTGTTGTGTTTTCTTTTATGTTAAGTGTATTAGCTCTAACATCAGTACCGTTTGTAGCCGTAACTTGGGTCGAGTTAGTTAGATTAACTTCAGTACCATTTACTCTTACATCTACTGCACCAGTAACAGTAGAGTTGTCAATATTAACATTAGTACCATTTACTCTAGCATTAGCTCCAGCATTTAGTTTACTTTGTTTGTTAAGGTTAACAGTAACACCTGAAGTATTTACATTGTTCTTAGCATTTACGGTTGCATTGCTAAGATTAGTTTGCCCCTTACTTGTAATATTTGCGGAGTTACCAGCCGTAATTTCTAAGTCAGCTAATTCAACGCCTTGATTACCATAAATAGTTAGGTTGTCACCAATAGTAAATTTATTGCTGTTGTCGAGAAGACTAAATGTACCATTAGTTACATTAAAGACAAAATCATCACCTGTAGCATAGTTAGAATTGTTGGTTACAATACTGTCTTTTGCTGTAAGACGAACATCACCGTATGTTGAGCAAACGGTAGAGTTTTGGATAACAAACTTGTTAGTTAAATTATCACCTAAGGTAATAGTATTATATCTAGTGTTAGTAGCACTAATATTGGTATTAGTAATTTCTACGTTGGCATTATTACCAGTAAAGTTTACATAACCGTTACCTGTAAAATTAGATGCATTAACTTTTAAGGTATTGTTATTAGCAACCATAAGGGTGGTAAATAGATCACCAACTTTAACATTTACATTTTCAAATTCAGCTACTTTTCCTTCTGGTGCTGTTGAATTGAAAATAAAACCTCTTGCAGTGAAGTTAGAGTTATTTACGTTAAAGTCTCCGCTACTGAGGTAGATAGTTGAATAATTGGTTTCAGTAGATAGATTACTATCAGCAACTTTTACATCACCAGTTGTGCTATAGATATTGAGCTGCTGGGTAGCATTAACTTTTACATTGCTAAGGTTAATATCAGTAGCATTAGTTCTATTTGAGAAAATATTTACATCTGTTCCTGAGGTTATGCTACTACCATTAACAAGGTTTAAAGTAGAACCAGTGCCGTTAGTTGTTAAGTTAATGTATAGACCTGCTGTTAAATTGGAGTTACTAACATTAACATCACCACTAGAGTGGAGTCTAATTACATCTACTGGAGATGTAGGCCAGAAAGCTTTTGTTGCACAGGAGGTAAGGTTAGAATCTATAACATTAATATGTTGATTACTACTAGTACAAAGAAGAACATAAGAATACGCCTCTAAAGTAGAGTTCGTAACTGTAATTGCCCCTTGATTTTTAGTAGTAACAGTAACAGAATCACCTGAAGATTTTAACTTACTGTCAACAATGTGGATTGAGGCATCAGTAGCAGTTGTACCTTTTGCATTATAGTCCTGATTGGAAGAACTTATAGTTATACCATTGCTAGCCGAAGTACCATTATCATGAGCTTGCTTATTTGCAGTAAAGTTTAGATTTTTTAAGGTTATAGTTGTAGGCTCGGTATTAACAGTCGAGTCTCTAAAGCCTAAATTTATACTACCTTCATCTGAATTAACATTAAATTTATCAATAGCAGTTACAATAGGATTATTGTTACTATCAGTGGTATTAAATGCGGTTAACAGGATAAATGTAGATTTTGTACTATTTATCGAAACATTAGAGATGTTTGTTGCCGTACCTATCCAGATGAAGTTAGCGTTTTCTTTAGCGTTGATACTTAAGTTGCTGAAGTGAGAAACTTCTTTATTCAGAAGATTTATACCCTGGGTAAGCGTAAAAACTTTCTCATCATAATTAACATTTCGATCATAGAAACTAGCTCCAAGAGTTACATTTGTTCCATTAAATGTACTGTTGCTAAAGCTAGAGCTATTGTAGTTAGCTGTACCTATACGAATATAATTACCAGCATCAATAGTTACATTATTGTAATTATTAACTAGAGAGTTGTCAGTATAGGTTCCAGTAATATTTACATTAAAGCCATCTGCACTTACATTGATTTTTTTACCAGTAGAGAAGTTAGTAAGGTTAGTTGCGGCAAAGTTAATATCTTTTACATCTGTAACATTTACGCTATTTATAGAAACGTTGGTAGTAGCATTATATCTTTGGTAAGTTGTAAATTGATTAAAGTTATCAATGTTTACATTAGTAAGGTTAATTGTACTTAAGTTAGTTCTACTACTTGCATCGTTTTCAAAAGTAATGTTGCCTGTTACATCTTTGTTTCCAGAGAAATTAGAGTTAGTAATATTAACATTAGCATCTCTGAAAGTAAAAGTAACACATGCTACATTACTAAAGTTAATCTTATCTAGGTTTGCAGATTTATTTGTTGTAACACTTAAGTAGCCTGAAGTATTTTCTACCTTAGAATTATTGAAATTTAACTCTGATCCACGGATTGAAAAATTACGAGCGCTTACATTAATATTGCTAGCATTTACACCACTGGTAGCACATGAAGAACTAATAGAGGTTGTAGTAATACTGTTAATGGTAATGTTATGTACATTTACTGTTCCGCCTGATAAAGAGACGTTATTACCAATAAAAGTATTTTTTGTAGTATCAAGAGACGTTAGATCTTGATTAATGTTAAGTGTACTACAACTTGGTGTATAAATGGAAAGATTATTGCCCGAAGCGTCGATGTAAGTATTATTAAGGGTTACTCCAGCTTTCCCATTAATGCTAACATTATAGCCCGAAGCGTTGATGTAAGTATTATTAAGGGTTACTGCAACTTCAGCATAAAGAGTAACAGGATTAGCAGCAACTAGACTTGAGTTATCAACAGTTATACTCCCACAAGTAGTACGAAGAGAAGTCCAAAATGTAGTAGAGTTTGTAGTACTATTAACAATTTTTACATCACCTTTACCAGAATACCAAAGTCTTTCAACTGTAACATTTGAGTTAGTAATATTAAAAGTATCTCCAGCCTTCGATGAAGAGTTGTAAATAAATAGATTTCCAGCGAGGGTAATATTACTATGGTGGATATTTACATATTTAGCATTAACATTAAGATTATAATTGCTGGTGGAATTTAACTCATCGTTAAGGAAGTAAAACCAAATGCTATTATTAGCTTCTAAAGTTACATTAGACGTCTGTAAAGATGTATTAATTACTGAAGCTTTAATAAAAGTTATATCATTACCTTTATTATCGCGTGCTTTATAGTTAGAGGTACTTGTAGTGCATAGGTCTGAATCTGAGTAGGAACCACCTGTTTGAGTGTTGAGATCACTCCAATCTGGAGTATCATTAATTACATAGATGCTGGTTGGGTCAAGTAACCAAGTACCTACATTACCATTTACAGATCTAGTATCTACATAAAGGTTATCTAAAAGATTTAATTGTTTTGCAGAGGTTTCTACTAAACCACCATTGCCATTAACAGAAGTTGCATAAAAAGTACCATCGTAATAAGCAGTATTACCCCAAGCGATAGCTTGACCTGCATTAGCATTAGTACCAGAAACGTTAACTTGAGCTCCATTTACAACAATAGTATTTGAAGAAAGTTTTTTCTCTCCTTTGCCCTTCTCATCACCACCAAGGTAAACTTGTCCCCCTTGGTTACCAGACGCGTTTACTAACGCAGAGCTTTCTAACCCTACTACATCACCTAATACTGTAACTGTACCGCCAGTACCAGTTGCATTAGAGGCATTGATCGTACCATTAATTACCACTAAGCCAGATTGATTGCTAATATTAGCAGCTAATTGAGCATCAGTGAAATTAGTTTGTTGTACTAAATCTGACTCAGAAGCACCGTAAAGTAAAACTTCACCATTAGCGGTAATTGATGCTTTACGAGCTGAATCAGATGTAGAAATTACATCCGCAAATTGTTCTGCTGAAGTGTAACCTACGGCAACTTTATTTGCTAATAAATACGCACGTTTAGAAACAATTTCCCCAAGGTTCACTGCTTTGTTTTCGGCAGTAACTTTGTAAGAAATTAATGGATTATCTAAATCTTGAATGGTAATTGACTGACCTGCAAGTAAGTAAACTGTACCATTTTTAGCTTCTAGGACACCAGTGTTTACAACTTGACCACCCACTAAAGCTAGAGTACCGTCATCGTTTACTTTAATTAAACCTTGGCTAAGTACACTTGCAATAGCTTGATCTTTTTCTTGATTGAATACATAGTTGCCTTTAACAAAGTCTTCGTTGCTAATATCAAGCGTAGAAGCAACTAAAGATTGTACGTTTACAACTGAGTTTGCCCCAAAAACAATACCTGCAGGGTTAACGATAAATACTTTACCGTTTGACTCTAAGGTACCAAGAATTTGCGACACGCTTCCGCCCAGCACTCGGTTAAGTACTGCAGAATTGGAACTTTCTTGGATGAATTTAACTAACTCATTGCTTTTGATATTGAATTTTTCCCATTCAATAATCGCACCATTACTGTTAGTAATGGTAGTTACTAAGTCCTTAGTAACAATATCCACTTTACCGTTTATTACAGTTGCACCAGTTAAAGAGTTACTAGCATAAGCTGTACTAATTCCTGTAAGTGGAAGGGCAAGAAGTAAACCGCCTAAAAGTTTACTTACTTTATTAAAGCTAAAGAGTTTGTTTTTACTAGTTGTGTCTGTAGCCCCTGCAGCACAATTAGTCGCTATTTCGGATACTGCTTCGAGAGAAAGAGTATTGCGATTAAACTTCAATTTGTAGATCTTATTCATAATAATTTGTACATTAAAAAAATTAAAATTTACAAATTACTACTAATTAATTGAGCGATAAAGGGAATATAAAATAGAAGGAGGGAATTTTGGGTGACAAAGAAGAATAGTAGACTCGAGAGACTTCCTTTATACAAAGGAAATATAAAAATTATTATTGTTAATGTTTAAGTTAAGATGCACCGAGAAGAAAAAATTCTGCCAGAAATTTTTTCTTAAGATCTAAAAACAATTCACACCTAATCTTTTATGACGCCCTAGGTCACTATTTAATCAAGCATTGTTACACTAAAATAGCCAATAATAGTACAGCAAAACTTGATTAATAATTAAAGTAGTAGTTATAAAATGTATTAACTCAGAGATAAGTTAAATTATTGTTATTTTGTGTTTTTAAAAAACACTGCCTTATTTTTTATTATAATCGATTTATTAACTTTATATAGGCATTTTGTTATATTTTTTTTGTTAAAATCCTTCTTAAACTCTTAAAAGGGTAAAATTTAAGAATAAAATAAGAGGTTTTAGCTAAAAATAAAGTAATTAGGTCTGTGAAATAGTGTTTTTTCTGAGTGAATTAGTCAAGAACTTATTTAAATAATTAAGCAAAGAGCTAAGTATATTTTTTTGAGTTGAGATAATTAGTAATTGCCCTGTGTTTATTTTTTTTTGAAGTTTTTTTGTAGCTTTTTTTGCGGTTTTATTTTTTCGCTTCCTTTCTTTTTTTCACTTTTGCCTTTTTTATCTTTTTTTTCATTTTTTACTACTTCTTCATTTCGTCATACCTTCTTTATTTCATGTACATTTTTTCTTCTTCATTTTTCCTTCTTCATTTTTCCTTCTTCATTTTTCCTTCTTCATTTTTTGTTTTCATTTCTTGTTTTCATTTCTTGTTTTCATTTCTTGTTTTCATTTCTTGTTTTCATTTCTTGTTTTATTTTGATTTTTCCTGCACAAAAAAAGGCAGCCCAGACGGACTGCCATTTGAAATTTACTTAAGATAAGAATTTATTACTTATCTTTACTGTTTACATTCCAGTAAACATATTTTCTACATGCTTCAACAAAACGCGTAAAGTCATGTGCTGTGATACCTAAGGTACTTAATTTAGCTTTAACTTCGTCAATATGATCAGTAATAGTTTCTGGATCATACTCAGCTAAAACCTTATCTACTACAAGGTTACAAGTTTCAAGTTGATATACTCCTGATTGTTCTAGTACAGCAATATCATCTGCAGTGAACTGAGAGATATTACCTGTGAACCAACGGGAAACATCTTGATTTCTATGACTAGAAACACTGTTTCCTTGACCATCTACGAGAGTATAGTTTGCTTGTACTTCATCACTTGAGATAGTTCCTACAGGTGTATCACGACCTGAGTCACGAGCTACTTGGTAACTTAGATTACCTTGACCATTACGACCAACTTTTCTTGTGCCGTTGTTTTCATTGCCACAGTTTTCAATAGAGAGGCGACAAATGAGCGTACGACCAGGGATGTGAGTACTATTAGTATAGTTATTATTGTTATTAACAATAGAGTTGTTATAGATAATAGTTTGGTTCTCACCCACAAAAGTTGCATTAGTTAAGTTTACATGGTTACCCGTAATATTTGTTTCTCCATATGACGAATTAATACTGCTATTAGTTACGCTAATATTACCTTCTGGATTACGAATAATTACGTCTCCCCCTGTAGAGTTAACATTAGAATCAACGAAGGTTATGTTACCAGGTACATAAGTTGGCTCATCATCTTCATCGTCGCTCGAGATAGTTGGCGTATGCACATCAATAGTTTTAGTAATAGTGATGTTGGTTAAGTTAACCACTATATCTGGAGCTGTAATGTTTAAAGTTTCTCCCGTGATATTGGAGTTAGTTAGGTTCACCGCTCCACTAGGCGTAGAAAGTGTAGTATCTGGCGAACTTAAATTCGAACCTGTAATCTCAGTATTGCCTTCTCCTGAAACAAGAGAGATATTATGATGACCGATCGTATTGGTAGAAGTAATATTAATTCCTGCTTTACCATCGAGGTCTACGGCACTAGTTGAGATATTAGATTTACTAATTGTAATATTGCCACCATTCTCAATTTTAACTTTACTATTTGAGGTGCTGGTTGCTTGTGGATCGATTAAGTTCGAACCAATTACTGTTACATTTCCACTTGCACTAATGTTAATACTTGTTCCTGAAACATTACTATCGCTTATGTTTACTGCTCCGTTAGGAGTAGAGATAGTTGTATCAGGTGAACTTACACTTGAATTTACCACGCTAATATTGCTATTAGCTGAAACTAAGGAAATGTTACTGTTAGAACTTGTTGCTGTTATCTGTGAACCATTGCTTAAGTTGATTGCAGTATTAGCATCTACGTCAACATTCACTTTTGCAGTTACATTAGAGTTTTCTACATTAACACTATCAGTTCTTGAGTAAATACGTACAGTGTTTTGGGCATTAACGCTAGAAGCATTAGTTAGACTAACACCTTGGTTCGCAGTTAAGTTTACTGACGCTTGCGTTGAAGTTAAGTTAGTTGCTTCAACTTTAGTTGCACCTTTAACTGCATCTAGGTTAACTCCATTAAGGGCAGAGATATTACTACCTGCAACAGAAGTATTGTCTTGTGCAGTTAGGTGAACATTACCACTTTGAGCGTTTATATTAGCTCCAGTAACTGTAGTTGAGCCGTTAGTAGCCTCTACCACAACATCTGAATTTGCAGAGAGGTTAGCTCCGTTAGTTAAGTTCACTGCTTTTTCTGCAGTAATTGTTACATTACCATTTGAACTTAAGTTAGAAGTACCTACAGTTGTAGTTTGGTTAGCATGTACTTTAACCGCAACTTGAGCAGAAACATTACTGTTAGCTACGCTTGTATTCTCTTTAGCGGTAATGCTTGTGGTGTTTTGGGCTGTGAGGTTAGCACCGTCAACCGATACCGAACCATTAGTTGCTTCTACCACAGCATTATTTGCAGAGAGGTTAGCTCCGTTAGTTAAGTTCACTGCTTTATCTGCGGTAACTGTTACATTACCAGCTGAACTTAAGTTAGAAGTACCTACAGTTGTAGTTTGGTTAGCGTGTACTTTAACCGCAACTTGAGCTGAAACATTACTGTTAGCTACGCTTGTATTCTCTTTTGCAGTAATCGTAGTTGTGTTTTGGGCAGTGAGGTTAGCACCGTCAAGAGTTACCGAACCATTAGTTGCCTCTACCACTACAGCATTACCTGCAGAGAGGTTAGCACCCTTAGTTAAGTTCACAGCTTTTTCTGCGGTAACTGTTACATTACCAGTTGAACTTAAGTTAGAAGTACCTACAGTTGTAGTTTGGTTAGCATGTACTTTAACCCCAACTTGAGCAGAAACATTACTGTTAGCTACGCTTGTATTCTCTTTTGCAGTGATACTTGTAGTGTTTTGCGCTGTGAGGTTAGCACCGTCAACCGATACCGAACCATTAGTTGCCTCTACCACTACAGCATTATTTGCAGAGAGGTTAGCTCCCTTAGTTAAGTTCACTGCTTTTTCTGCAGTAACTGTAACATTACCAGCTGAACTTAAGTTAGATGTACCTACAGTTGTAGTTTGGTTAGCATGTACTTTAACCCCAACTTGAGCAGAAACATTACTGTTAGCTACGCTTGTATTCTCTTTTGCAGTGATGCTTGTAGTGTTTTGGGCTGTGAGGTTAGCACCGTCAAGGGTTACCGAACCATTAGTCGCCTCTACCACTACATCTGTATTTGCAGAAAGGTTAGCTCCGTTAGTTAAGTTCACTGCTTTTTCTGCGGTAACTGTTACATTACCAGCTGAACTTAAGTTAGAAGTACCTACAGTTGTAGTTTGGTTAGCATGTACTTTAACCGCAACTTGAGCAGAAACATTACTGTTGCTAACAGATATATTCTCTTTAGCTGTAATGCTTGTAGTGTTTTGGGCAGTGAGGTTAGCACCGTCAAGGGTTACCGAACCATTAGTTGCCTCTACTACAACAGCATTATTTGCTGAGAGGTTAGCCCCCTTAGTTAAGTTCACTGTTTTTTCTGCTGTAACTGTTACATTACCAGCTGAACTTAAGTTCGAAGTACCTACAGTAGTAGTTTGGTTAGCGTGTACTTTAACTTCAACTTGAGCAGAAACATTACTGTTAGCTACGCTTGTATTCTCTTTAGCGGTAATAGTAGTTGTGTTTTGGGCTGTGAGGTTAGCACCGTCAAAGGTTACCGAACCATTAGTTGCCTCTACTACAACATTATTTGCTGAGAGGTTAGCTCCGTTAGTTAAGTTCACTGCTTTTTCTGCAGTAACTGTTACATTACCAGCTGCACTTAAGTTAGATGTACCTACAGTTGTAGTACCGTTAGAGCTTACATAAACTCCAGCTGTTGCCGTAACATTACTGTCGCTTACAGTAGTAGCTGTATTTGAAGTAAGAGAAACATTTGTTCCTTTAACTTGACCTGCAGTTACTGAGAGGTTGTTTGCACTTAATGCAACATCACCGTTTTGAGCAACTAGGTTGCTTGCGTTAGTAGTGAGGTTGTCTTTAGCACTTAGAGTAACTGCTTTAGTACCATTAATCGTACCACCAGTTAAGCTTATATTAACTGCACTTAAGGAAGCATTTTCTGCATTAACATTGAGACCTTGACTCGTAATGGTGGTTGCATTCACCGCCACATTGTTAGTTGCATTTAAGTTAGCTCCGTTAGTTACGCTAAAGTTAACTGTTTCTATACCTAGGTTAGAAGCAATAACTGTTGCATTGTCATTTAAGCTTAGATTTGGAGCAGTGAGATTAATCGATCTTACTGCAGTTAAGGTACCATTGTTTACTACTACACTACCATTTGGTGAAGCAAGGTTGAGATCGCGACCTGCTTGATAACTGGTATTAGTCGAAGTTAGCTCTTGGTCACCTGTCACACTTATATCACCATGGGTTGTTACTAAAGTAGAACCAGTAATACTTGTGTTTTGCGTTGCTAATGTTCCTAAGGAAATTTCTTGGTTAGCGGTAATTGCCGAAGCATTTACGCTAATGTTGCTCGCTTGAACATTTACGCTACCTTGACTTGTAGTAAAGTTAGAGCCATTAGACACATCTACGCGCGTTGCACTTATATTGAGATCATCACGGCTCGCAATTAAGGTGTTATTTGCCTCAAATTCATTTGCCGTAACTTTGAATGCACCTTGGTTAGCGTAAACTTTAGCGTCAGCTAAGCTTACACATCCTGCAGTTGCACAGAAGACTACATCTGTAGTGTTCGACTGATAAGTACCACCTGTAGCAACTAGATTGTTTTGTGCTTCAACACTCACTTGGCGTTGAGCTGTAATGCCTGACTGGCTGAGGTTAACCTCTCCATTTACCGCTTGGATAGAGGCATTACCATTTTGTGCTGTAATAGTTGCATTAGGTAAGCTAATGTCACCAGCTTTGGCACTAATGCTTACATTATTGTATGCGGTGATTAGCGAACCTTTATCACTAATGATTTTACCGTCAATACCAGCATCGGAAGTAATAGTTACCGAAGCACAGCTACTTGTAAGCGGTGAACCAGATAAGGTAATACCCTTATTGGCATTTACGCTAAGATTATCGTGAGCATCAATGCTTGCAGCCTTGAGAGTTGCACAACCTTCACTACTGTTAATGCTAATAGTACCTTGACGGCTAGTTACCGAGTTGTTGTTTACTTCAAGGTTGTTTTTAGCAATAAAATCAACATTTGCGGTAGTGTCAAGAGAACCGTTAGCCACAGTTAGATTATTGCTTGCTACTAGTCTAATTGCACTTGAGGCATCAGAAGTAGTTAGGTTAGAAGCTTCAACACTAATATTGTTAGCATTTACGGCAAGAGTATTTACCGAACTAATATTTGTATTGCTGAAATTAATGTTATTAGCTGCCGTAATACCTACAGTTGTAGCATTAATATTCGAGCCATTAGCCGAGAAGTTTGCTTGCTCAGCTTTAGTAGTAAATGTAACTACCCCTTTGCTTGCGTATGCATTTGCATTATCAAATGACATAGAGGCATTTGAGGTCATAACCACATTTCCTTGGCTAGAGTTATAGTTACCACCTGAAGCAGCAATAGAACCATTAGTTGCAGTTACGCTCACTTGGTTAGTTGCACTAACGCCCGAAGCACTTAAGTCAACATTGTTAGCCGCAATAACCTCGGCACGATTTCCAGCTTCAATATTTGCATTTGGAAGAGAAACATTACCTTGAGCGGTTACGCTTACATTGCCTTGAGTTGCTTTAATTTTTGCTTTTGCTCCTTCTTGATATACCCCAATGATATCCTTGTCAGCTTTGAGACTAATATCTCCAGTCTGAGAAGTAATTGGTGATACTGAGAAGGTTAGGTTATTGCTTGCATAAGCACTAATGTTGTTACTTGCAGTTACACAAGTTTGGAGCAGAGTAACATTGTTAGCGGTTAAGCTTGCATTACCTGCAGAAACAACTTGGCTGGAGTTGCTCAGGCTTAGGTTATTAGTAGCCTCTAGGTTAACATCAGCTTGTGCATTTGTTGCCGCAAAAATAGTATTTGAGGCATTAATGTTGTTAGCCACAATATCTAGGCTTTCTTGCGAAGTAATGTTAGAAGCATGGCTATTAACATTATTAGCCACTGTTAGATTAACACTACCTTGGCTAGCAGTGATATTGCTATTGTTTGCATTTAAGTTACCAACAGTTACGCTTAGATTAACTTTTGCATCAGGGCTATTAGCTCTAACATTGCTGTCATTTAAGTTGATATTGTCTTGAGCACTTACCTCAAGATTACCTGCAGTTGTTGTTAGACTAGAGTTAGTTAAACTGAGGTTGCTTGTAGCACTTAAATTAGTCGCTGTAGTTGCCGTAACACTGCTGTTAGTTAGACTGAGGTTTGTCGCACCAAGATAAGCTTTACCTTGAGAAGTAATGTTGAGCTTATCAGCTTCTACAGTACCTTGAGCTGCTTTAACAGCAATAGAGTCATTTGCAACTAGAGTTGTATTGTTTGCTACTACATTAGTTTGCGTAGCATTAACAGCAATAGTCTGAGTTGCATTTAGTACAGCATCTTTAAGTTTTACTTCTTGTGCGTTTGCGTTAATTGAACGCTCAGCACGTAGGTTAGTTGCATCGCTAACATTAACTGTACCTTGTGGTGCACTTAAGTTAATGTCTAAACCAGCTTTAACTCTAGTACTTGAAACATTAACAAACTCATTACCACTTACACTTACATTACCTGCAGTTGCGGTTAAAGTAGCACCTGTAATGTTAGTTCTCGCCGTAGTCCCATCCCCAACTGACACATCCCCTTTAGTAGCTTCTAAAGTACCTTCAGTTACATCAATCGAGTTACCACGGACAAAGGTGTGGTTAGCAGCTTTAGCGGTAGTGCTTGTTAAGTTAACTGCTTTAGTTGCAGCAATAGTGATGTTCTCACTTGTTGCATTAACTGTAGCTTGGTTAACTGTTACATTTGCACCTGCTAGAGTTACATCTGTACCACAAACTACCGAGTTATTAGTGATATTTAACTCTGCGGTTGCTGTAGCGTTAACTTCACCTTTACCAGACACTGCAGAAGTGTTGTCAAGGTTAATGTTATTTGCTTTAAGGTTCAGAGCTTCATTACTTCTAATGCTTGAATTAGTTGCATTGATGTTCTCACCTACATTAATTGCTACTGCATTAGCAGCTATGTTCGAGTTAGTCGCAATTAAGCTACTTGTAGTAGTGTTAACTACAACTTTACCGTAAGTTGCTGTTGCGGTTAAGTTAGTACCTACAGCATTAATGTCACCTGCAGTTGCAGTTACATTAACTTCATTTGCTGCTGTTACTACCGAAGATGCTAGATCAACACCTTGACCTGCAGAGATAACTGCACGGTTACCTGCATTTACATTAGCATTAGGTAGAGTTACATTACCTGTTTGTGCCGTTACGCTTACATTACCTTTAACTGCATTTAATTGTGATTTATTAGCAGCTGTAGCTTCACCGTAAACATTATTATCTGCAGTTAAGGTGATGTCACCTTCGTTTGAAGTAATTGGCGAAGCAGTGAAGGTTAGGTTGTTACCTGCTGTTGCATTTACATTCTTGGTTGCAGTTACAGTTGTTTCACTTAGCGTTACATCTGTACCTGTTAAGCTTGCATTGCCTGTTGAGGTAACACTTGTACCATTACGTAAGCTTAGGTTTTCTTTAGCGGTTAGGCTAACATCAGCGTTAGTACCAGTTGCATTAACTTCAGTACTATCTAGATCGATATTTCTAGCATCTATTTCTAGAGCTTGGTTCGAAGTAATATTCGAACTTGTAGCTGAAACATTATTACCTACAGTAACGTTTACGCTACCTAAGGTTGCAGTAATGTTGGCATTAGTTGCAGTTAAGTCACCGTTAGTTGCACTTAGGTTAACTTTAGCACCTTCAGCATTTGCAGCTACATTAGTGTTATTTAAGTTTAAGTTTTTCGCTGCAGTTAGGTCTACATTACCTGTAGTTGCCGTAACTGTAGTGTTAGTTGCTTTAAGATTTTCTGAAGCAACTACTTTAGTATTTTCTTGTGCACTTACAGTGCTGTTAGTTAATTTAACTTCAGTACCAGTTAGAGTGGTGTTACCTTTAGTTGCGTTAACTACAGTGTTAGTTGCATTAAGCTCACCAGTAGCAGTTACATTTGCATTAGTTGCACCTGTAACATTTACTTTAGTTAGAGTTACGTCAGTACCTTTAACTGCAGCGTCACCTGCAGTTGCAGTAACATTTACTTTATCTAGAGTTACTACTGTACCTGCAACGTCTGCATCACCATTTGTAGCTGAAACAGTTGTATTAGTTGCAGTTAAAGTACCAGTTGAGCTTACGTTTGCATTATTGTTCGCAGATACACAGCTGTTAGTTAGAGTAACATCTACACCTTTAACGTTAGCGTTACCAGTTGTAGCGTCAACTTTAGTATCAGTTGCAATTAACGCACCTGTAGCAGTTACATTCGCATTAGTTGCACCTGTAACATTTGCTTTAGTTAGAGTTACGTCTGTACCTTTAACTGTAGCGTCACCTGCAGTTGCAGTAACATTTACTTTATCTAGAGTTACTACTGTACCTGCAACGTCAGCATCACCATTTGCAGCTGAAACTGTTGTATTAGTCGCAGTTAGAGCACCAGTTGAGCTTACGTTAGCATTAGTGTTCGCAGATACACAGCTGTTAGTTAGAGTTACTCCATTACCTTTAACTGTAGCGTTACCAGATGTAGCGTCAACTTTAGTATCAGTTGCAGTTAAAGTGCCTGAAGCCGTTACATTTGCATTAGATGCACCTGTAACATTTGCTTTAGTTAGAGTTACGTCCGTACCTTTAACTGTAGCGTCACCTGCAGTTGCAGTAACATTTACTTTATCTAGAGATACTACTGTACCTGCAACCTCAGCATCACCTTTTGTAGCGTTAACTGTTGTATTAGTTGCAGTTAAAGCACCAGTTGAGCTTACGTTAGCATTAGCGTCAGCCGTTACACAGCTGTTAGTTAGAGTAACACCTGCACCTTTAACTGTAGCGTTACCAGTTGTTGCATTAACTTTAGTATCAGTTGCAGTTAAGCTACCTGTAGCCGTTACATTTGTATTAGTTGCACCTGTAACATTTACTTTAGTTAGAGTTACGTCTGTACCTTTAACTGTAGCGTCACCTGCAGTTGCCGTAACATTTACTTTATCTAGAGTTACTACTGCACCTGCAACGTCAGCATCACCTTTTGTAGCGTTAACTGTTGTATTAGTTGCAGTTAAAGTACCAGTAGCATTAACACTAGCATTAACGTCAGCTGTTACACTGCTGTTAGTTAGAGTTACATCCTTACCTTTAACATCTGCATCACCAGTCTTAGCTAAAACTGTAGCATTAGTTGCAGTTAAAGTACCTATTGCATTAACACTTGCATTAACTTGTGCTGTTACTGTGCTGTTAGTTAAAGCAATATCTTTTGCATTTAAGCTTGCGTTACCAGCAGATGCCGTAACTGTAGCATTATCTACATTTAGCGTGTCAGTTGCAGTTAACGTTGCATTACCCGTAGCTTCAACTTTTGCTTTGTTGTTGAGGCTTAGGTTGTTTCTTGCATTTAAAGTAATGTCAGCATCTGTACCTGTAGTAGTAATTGAAGTATTAGAACCAGTAATGTTAGTTGCATTAATGCTAATTGCATTAGCTGCAGTAACGTTAGAGTTAGTTGCTGTTACATCTTTACCTACAGTTACATTTACACTACCTGCAGTCGCAGTAATGTTACTGTTAGTTGCAGTTAAGTTACCTGAAGTCGCAGTTACATTAACTTTAGCGTCGTTACCATTAGCAGATACACTTGAACCAATTAAGTTCACGTTATTTTCTGCTTTAAGGTCTGCATTACCTTGCGTTGCAGTAACTGTTGAGTTAGTAACATTTAAGTCAGTTTTTGACTCAAGTTTAACGTTTTGTGATGCATTAACGCTTGAGTTAGTTACATTAACTGCTTTACCAGATAGGCTGGTATTAGCTGTAGAGTTAATGCGTGAAGAATTAGATACATCTAAGCTTGCCTTAGCTGTAACTGTAACATTAGCACTTGTACCCGTAGCATTTACAGTTGTGTTGCTGAGGTTAATGTTGTTCGCGTTAAGAGCTAAATCATCACGAGCAGTAATGTTACTGTTCGTTGCATTAATGTTTTGCCCAACTTGAACTTTAACGCTACCTGCAGTTGCCGTTAGGTTACTGTTCGTTGCTGTTAAGTTACCCTTAGTTGCGGTTACATTAACTTTAGCATTGTCTGTATTCGCAGTTACATTGCTATTTTCAAGGTTGATATTGTTAGTTGCATTTAAGTCAACATTGCCTGTTTTAGCATTAACTTTAGTGTTAGTTAAGCTAATGTTATTGCTTGCACTTAAGTTAGCTGAAGTTGAGGCATTAACAGTTGAACTCGTTAGAGTTACATTATTTGCGGCAATAGCTACCCCAGCCCCACGAGAAGTGAGGTTTAGAGCTTGGCCTGTTACATTGCCTTTAGCAGCTTTAACTTCAATTGATTGGTTAGCTACTAGAGTTGCATTATCTGCATCTACATTATTTACAGTAGCATTTACACCAATTGTTGTTGCTGCATTTAATACGGTTTTATTAATGCTTACGTTTTGTGCCGTTACGTTAATTGAACGGTCAGCACGTAAGTTAGTACTGTTAGTGATATTAACTGTACCATTTGGAGCACTTAGGTTAACGTCTAAGTGAGCTTTAATTGTAGTTCCAGAAGCATTAACAAACTCATTACCACTTACACTTACATTACCTGCAGTTGCGGTTAAAGTAGCTCCAGTAATGTTAGTTCTCGCCGTAGCTCCATCCCCAATAGACACATCACCTTTAGTAGCTTTTAAAGTACCTTCAGTTACATCAATAGAACTACCACGCACAAAAGTGTGGTTAGAGGCATTAGCGTTTAGAGCGGTTAAGCTTACAGCTTGGTTAGCTTTAATAGTTATATTTTCACTTGTAGCATTAACGGTTGCTTGCTGAACTTTAACTGTATCACCCGCCAGATTTACTGATGTACCGCAAACTACAGAGTTATCTGTAATATTTAGTTCCGAGGTTGCAGTAGCATTAACTGCTCCTAGGTTAGATTGAGCTTTAGTGTTGTTGAGGTTAATATTTTTTGCTTTAAGTTCTAAAGCTTGGTTACTTACAATTGCACTATTAGTAGCATTAATATTCTCACCTACATTAATACTTACGCTATTAGCGGCAATATTACTGTTAGTCGCAAGAAGATTGCTATTTGTAGTGTTAACTACAACTTTACCTGTAGATGCAGTTGCGGTGAGGTTAGTGCCTGTAGCAATAATGTCACCTGCAGTAGCAGTTACATTAACTTCATTTGCTGCTGTTACTACTGAGCTGTTTAAGTCAACTTGGTTACCTGCAGAGATTACCGCACGGTTACCTGCTGTTACATTAGCATTAGGTAGAGAAACGTTACCTTCTTTAGCCTTAACGGTTACATTACCTTTGCTTGCGTTAAGCTCAGACTTACCATCTACAGCTGCTACACCTTGGATATTTTGCTCTGCAGTTAGAGTAATATCTCCAGCTTTAGCAGTGATTGGTGAAGCTGTGAAGCTGAGGTTATTGGTTGCTGTAACGTTAACATTATTCTCTGCAGTTACAGTAGTAGTGCAAAGAGTTACATTATTACCATTAAAGCTTGCATTACCTGTTGATACTACTTTAGAGCCATTGGTTAAGCTGAGGTTATTGCTTGCTTTGAGGCTAACATTTGCATCAGCACCTGTAGTGGTAAATGAGGTATTAGAACCACTGATGTTATTTGCTTCAATAGCAATAGCATTGTAAGAAGTTAGGCTTGAGTTAGTTGCACATACGTCTTTACCTACACTTACTTTAACGCCAGCTGTTGGTGATTTCACTGCAACATTTTCTAAGGTTAAGGTACCGTTAGTTGTATCTAGAGCTGTGAAGTTAACATTAGCTCCAGATGAAGTATAAGTACCATTAGTTGCAAGAATAGCTCCAGAAGTGGACTTCACATCTATGTCTTTAGCAGCTGAAGCACTTGCATTTGCAAGGTTAATGTTATTTGTTGCTGTAACTTCTACGCTACCTGCAGTTGCCGTTAAGCTTGCGTTAGGTAATGTTAAGTTCTCACCTGCTTTAACAACAATATTTTGTGCAGCAGTTAACTCAGAACCTTTCTCTGCTACAACCTTACCTGTAATGTTCTTAGCCGCATTAATCGTAATGTTGTTACCTGAGTTAATTGGTGATGCACTAAAGCTTACATTACCAGCTTTAGCATCTACAGTTACATTACCTTTTGTAGTGTTTACTGTAGTCTCGCTCAGAGTTAGATCACCTGCTTGAGCTACGAGGCTAGTGTTACCTGTAGCGTTAATGCTTGTGCCGTTAGTTGCGTTTAGAGCATTTCTTGCTGTTAACTCAACATTTGAGTTAGTACCAGTTGCATTAACTGTAGTGTTATTGAGGTCAATGTTTTGGGCTTTAACTACGAGGCTATCACGCGAAGTGATGTTAGTCGTAGTTGAGCTTACATTGTTACCTACGTTTACATTAACACTGCCACGAGTTGCACTAATGTTTGCTTTAGTTGTAGTTAAGTTACCTGATGTTGCACTGATGCTAACTTGGCCATCTTGGGCATTTGCACTTACATTTGTGTTAGCGAGGTGAACATTATTAGTTGCATTTAGCTCAACATTAGCATTTACCGAGTTAACTTTAGAGTTAGTTAAGCTGAGGTTATTGCTTGCACTTAAGTTAGCTTGGTCTGCTGTATTAACAGTTGCATTGTTTAAGTTTATGTTTTTAGCGGCAATAGCTCCCCTACCTTCACTTACTGTGAGGTTGAGACCTGTAGCAGTTACATTACCTTGAGCAGCTTTAATTTCAACTGAGGTATTTGCTACTAGAGTTGCATTATCTGCTTCTACATGGTTGAGAGTAGCATTAACACCAATAGTTGTTGCTGCATTTAATACCGTGTTATTAATGCTCACGTTTTGTGCCGTTACATTAATTGTACGATCAGCACGTAAGTTGGTACTGTTAGTGATATTAACCGTACCTTGAGGTGCACTTAAGTTAATGTCTAAGTGGGCTTTAACTCTAGTCCCAGATACATTAACAAACTCATTACCACTTACACTTACATTACCTGCAGTTGCATTTAATGTAGCTCCAGTAATGTTAGTTCTCGCCGTAACTCCATCCCCAACTGACACATCACCTTTAGTTGCTTCTAAAGTGCCTTTAGTAATATCAATTGAACTACCACGGACAAAGGTGTGGTTAGAAGCATTGGCTGTAGTGCTTGTTAAGTTAACTGCCTTAGTTGCCGTAATAGTAATGTTCTCACTTGTTGCGTTAACTGTAGCTTGGTTAACCGTTACATTTTCACCAGCTAGAGTTACATCTGTACCACAAACTACAGAGCCATTAGTGATATTTAACTCTGCGGTTGCTGTAGCATTAACTTCACCTTGGCTTGCTTGAGCTTTAGTGTTGTTGAGGTTAATGTTTTTTGCTTGGAGGTTGAGATCTTCATTACTACTAATGTTTGAATTAGTTGCGTTAATATTCTCACTCACATTAATAGCTACGGCATGAGCCGAGATATTGCTATTAGTTGCAATTAGGCTCGCAGCACTTGCATTAACGATTACTTTACCGTCAGTTGCAGTTGTTGTGAGGTTTGTACCTGTAACAATAATGTTACCTTTAGTAGCACTTAGGTTAACCTCATTGCTTGCCTTAACCTGAGCGTTATTTAAGTCAACCTGGTTAGCAGCCGAGATTACAGCACGTTTACCAGCGTTTACTTGAGCATAAGGTAGAGTTACATTACCTGCTTTGGCACTTACGCTTACATTACCATTTAAGGCATTTAATTCTGATTTACTCGAAGCTGTAGCTTCACCATAAACATTGTTGCCTGCTGTAAGCTTAATATCACCTTGGGCTGAAGTAATTGGCGAAGCAGTAAAGGTTAGGTTGTTACTTGCCGTAGCTGTAACCTCTTTAGTTGCCGTTACTGTAGTTTGACTGAGAGTAACATCTTTACCTGTAAAGGTAGCGTTAGCTGTAGAAGTAACGCTAGATTTATTGTTGAGGCTGAGGTTATTAACTGCAGTTAGAGTTACATCAGCATCTGGTGCCGTTACTTCAACTTTAGTGTTGTTGAGGTTAATGTTATTAGCATTGATTGCTAAGCTTTCTTCTGAAGTTAGGTTCGAAGTTAAGGCATTAACATCCTGACCAACGCTTACTTTTATGCTACCTTGGGTTGCGGTAATATTGGCATTAGAAGCATTGAGGTTGCCCTCTTTAGCAGTTAGGTTAACTTGAGCATTGTCATTATTAGCTCCTACATTTGAGGCATTGAGCTCTAGGTTTTTCTCTGCAGAGAGATCTACATTACCTGTAACTGCTTTAACATCTGTGTTAGTTAGACTCAGGTTATTAGTTGCCTTAAAGTCAAGACTAGTTGTAGCATTTGCTCGTGAATCAGTTAGAGTTAGATTATTTGCGGCAATAGTTACCCCAGCCTCACGAGAAGTGAGGTTGAGAGTTTGCCCAGTTACATTGCCTTGGGCTGCTTTAACTGTAATTGAGTCGTTTGCTACAAGAGTTGTGTTTTCTCCTGTAACGTTTTTATTAGTTGCTTCTACGCCAATAGTTTGCGTTGCATTTAAGGTGCTATCTTTGAGTTTAACTTCTTGTGCGGTTACATTAATCGAACGCTCAGCACGTAGGTTAGTTGTATCACTAACATTAACTGCACCTTGCGGAGCACTTAAGTTAATGTCTAGGTGTGCTTTAATTGTAGTTCCAGAAACATTAACAAACTCATTACCTCTTACACTTACATTACCTGCAGTTGCGGTTAAAGTCGCACCAGTAATGTTAGTTCTCGCCGTAGCCCCATCCCCAACTGACACATCTCCTTTAGTAGCTTCTAAAGTACCTTTAGTAATATCAATTGAACTACCACGCACAAAGGTGTGGTTAGAGGCATTTGCTGTAGTGCTAGTTAGGTTAACGCCCTTAGTTGCTGTAATAGTGATGTTCTCACTTGTTGCATTAACATTTGTCTGTTGAACTTTAACGGTATCTCCCGCCAGATTTACTGCCGTACCACAAACTACAGAATTATTTGTAATATTTAATGCCGAAGTTGCAGTAGCATTAACTGCTCCTAAGTTAGATTGAGCTTTAGTGTTGTTGAGGTTAATGTTTTTCGCTTTAAGCTCTAAAGCTTGGTTACTTACAATCGCACTAGTAGTAGCATTAATATTCTCACCTACATTAATACTTACGCTATTAGCGGCAATATTACTGTTAGTCGCAAGAAGATTGCTATTTGTAGTGTTAACTACAACTTTACCTGTAGTTGCAGTTGCGGTGAGGTTAGTGCCTGTAGCAATAATGTCACCTGCAGTTGCACTTACATTAACTTCATTGCTCGCCTTCACTACTGAGTTAGTTAACTCTACTTGTTTTTGCGCCCTAATCGAAGCATGATTACCTGCGTTAATTTCTGCATAAGGTAAGGTTACATTTCCAGACTTAGCCGTAATACTTACATTACCGCTAGTTGCTGTAACTTGAGATCTACTTGTTGCCGTAGCTTCACCAAATACATTATTTTGTGCCGTTAAGCTAATGTCGCCTTGTGCTGAGCTAATTGGCGTCGCAGTGAAAGTTAAATTATTAGTTGCACTCGAGTTAACATCTTGCGTCGCTTTTACGCTTGAGTTGCTTAGAGTAACATTAATTGCAGTAAAGCTAGCATTACCTGCAGAGTTAATTTCGCTCTTGTTTGTGAGAGATAAATTATTTTCTCCCGTTAAAGTAACATCTGAAGCCGTACCTGTAGTTGCTACTTTAGTTTGGTCGAGAGTAATATTTTTTGCTTTAATCTCGAGGCTATCACGGGAAGTAAAGTTGCTGGTAGTTGCACTTACATTGTTAGCCACCTTAACATTTACTTTACCTTGGTTAGCAGCCACATTAGTATTGGTTGCGGTTAAGTTGCCTGAGGTTGCGGTAATATTTACTACTGCTCCGTCATTAGTTACAGCAACATTAGAGCTATTGAGGTTAACATTTTGGCTAGCACATAAGTCTAGATTACCTTGAGTTGCGTTAACCGTAGAGTTAGTAACATTTAAGTCAGTTGCTGACTCAAGTTTAACGTTTTGTGTTGCATTAACGCTTGAGTTAGTTACATTAACTCTATTACCAGTTAAAGTGGTGTTCGCTGTAGAGCTAATGCGTGAAGCATTAGTTACATCTAAGCTTGCTTGAGCTGTAACTGTAACATTAGCTTTTGCACCTGTAGCATTCACGATGGTGTTGCTGAGGTTAACGTTTTTCGCGTTAAGAGCTAAATCATTACGAGCAGTAATGTTACTGTTCGTTGCATTAATGTTTTGTCCAACTTGAACTTTAACGCTACCTGCAGTTGCAGTTAGGTTACTGTTAGTTGTGGTTAAGTTACCATTAGTTGCGGTTACATTAACTTGAGCATTGTCAGCTTTAGCAGTTACATTGCTGTTAGCAAGGTTAATGTTGTTAGCTGCATTTAGCTCAACATTAGCTTTTTCTGAGTTAACTGTTGTGTTAGCTAAGCTAATGTTAGTCGTTGCTGTTAGGTTAGCTTTTTCGCTAGCGTTAACCGTTGAGTTAGTCAGATTTACCTGATCTGCGGCAATAGCTACCCCAGCCCCACGGGAAGTGAGGTTGAGAGTTTGGCCTGTTACATTGCCTTTAGCTTTAACTTCGATTGATTTGTTTGCTACTAGAGTTGCATTTTCTGCATCTACATTGTTTAGAGTAGCATTAACTCCAATAGTTTCAGTTGCATTTAATACGGTGCTCTTAATGCTTACGTTTTGTGCTGTTACGTTAATTGAACGGTCAGCACGTAAGTTAGTACTGTTAGTGATATTAACCGTACCATTTGGAGCACTTAAGTTAATGTCTTGACCCGCTTTAACACGTGTACCAGAAACATTCACAGAATTATTGCCACGTAAGCTTACATTACCAGCAGTAGCTGTGAGGTTGCTGCCTGTAACCGCAGTAGTAGACGTAGTCTCATTACCGAGAGAGATGTCTCCCGTTGTTGTTGCTAGGTTAGAGTTGTTTACTCCTAGAGTTTTACCACGTACTAGAGCGTTATTGCTTGCTGAAGCATTAACCCCTGTTAGGTTAACTGTTTCATTTGCGGTAATGGTTAGGTTATCACGCGTTGCGTTAACTGTAGCTTGGTTAACTCTTACGTTATTACCTGCTAGAGTTACAGCTGTACCACAAACTAATGAACCATTAGTGATATTTAACTCTTGGCTAGCAGTTGCATTAACTTCACCTTGGTTAGATTGAGCTTTAGTGTTGTTTAAGTTAATGTTTTTCGCTTTAAGCTCTAAATCTTGGTTACTTACAATCGCACTATTAGTCGCATTAATATTCTCACCAACATTAATACTTACGCTATTAGCGGCAATATTACTGTTATTAGCAAGAAGATTGCTATTAGTGGTGTTAACTACAACTTTACCTGTAGATGCAGTTGCGGTTAAGTTAGTACCAGTAGCAATAATGTCTCCTGTAGTTGCACTTACATTAACTTCATTATTTGCCTTCACTACCGAGTTAGTTAGCTCTACTTTGTTTTGCGCCCTAATTGAAGCACGATTACCTGCATTAATCTCTGCGTAAGGTAGAGTTACATTACCAGTTTTAGCGGTAATACTTACATTACCGTTGCTTGCGCTAACTTTAGATTTACTATCAGCCGTTGCATTACCAAATACATTGTTTTCTGCAGTTAGGTTAATATCACCTTCTTTAGAAGTTATCGGTGAAGCGGTAAAGGTTAGGTTGTTACTTGCTGTCGCAGTTACATTCTTAGTTGCAGTTACAGTTGTTTCACTTAGAGTTACATCTGTACCTGTTAAGCTTGCATTGCCTGTTGAAGTAACACTTGTACCATTATTGAGGCTAAGGTTCTCTTTAGCAGTCAGAGTTACGTCTGCTTTCTCTCCAGTAGCATTAACTTCAGTGTGATTGAGGTCTATATTGTTTGCAGTAATAGCTAAAGCTTCTTTAGCAGTAATGTTGCTATCAGCAGCAGTTACATTGTCTCTAACTGTTACTGATACACCACCTTGAGTTGCCGTAATATTGCTGTTAGTTGCATTTAAGCTACCTGCAGTTGCTGTTAGGTTAACTTTAGCACCATTAGCATTTGCAGCTACATTAGTGTTATTTAAGTTTAAGTCTTTAGTTGCAGTTAGGTCTACATTACCTGTAGATGCCGTAACTGTAGTGTTAGTTGCGTTAAGGTTGTCTTTTGCAACTACTTTAGTATTTACTTGTGCACTTACAGTGCTGTTAGTTAATTTAACTTCAGTACCAGTTAGACTAGTATTACCTTTAGTTGCGTTAACTAGAGTGTTAGTTGCATTAAGCTCACCAGTAGCCGTTACATTTGCATTAGTTGCACCAGTAACCTTAGCTTTAGTTAGAGTTAAATCCGCACCTGAAACTTCAGCGTTACCTTTATTTGCAGTTACTGAGGTATTAGTTGCATTTAGTTTGTTAGTTGATGCAACTTTAGCATTAACTTCAGCACTAATTGTGCTGTTAGTTAAGTTAACCTCATTACCAGTTAGAGTGGTGTTACCTTTAGTCGCGTTAACTACAGTGTTAGTTGCATTAAGCTCACCAGTCGCAGTTACATTTGCATTAGTTGCACCTGTAACCTTAGCTTTAGTTAGGGTAACATCTGCACCTTTAACTTCTGCATTAGCAGTTGTAGCGGTAACTGTAGTATTAGTCACTTTTAAGTTAGCTGATGCATTTACACTTGCATTAACTTGAGCAGATACACTGCTGTTAGTTAAGGTAGTCTCATTTGCTTTAACATCTGCACTACCAGTTTTAGCTGTTACTGATGTGTTAGTTGCAGTTAAGGCATTAGTTGCAGAAACATTTGCATTAATTGCTCCTGTAACATTGAATTTATTTAGAGTAACATCCGCACCTTTAACTGTTGCATTACCAGTTGTTGCTGTAATTGTAGTGTTAGTTGCAGTTAAAGTAGCTGAGGCATTAACGCTTGCATTACCTTGTGCAGTTACGGTGCTATTAGTTAGAGCTATGTCTTTTGCTTTTAAGCTTGAGTTACCTGCAGCTGCCGTAACTGTAGCATTATCTACATTTAGCGTGTTAGTTGCATTTAGCGTTGCATTACCTTTAGCTACAACTTTTGCTTTATCGCTGAGGCTGAGGTTGTTGCTTGCATTTAAAGTAATGTCTGCATTAGCACCAGTCGTGCTAATTGAAGTATTAGCACCTGTAATGTTAATTGCATTAATGCTAATTGCATTAGCTGCAGTAACGTTAGAGTTAGTTGCTGTTACATCCTTACCGACAGTTACATTTACTCCACCTGCAGTCGCAGTAATGTTACTGTTAGTTGCAGTTAAGTTACCAGCTTTTGCAGTTAGATTAATTTGTGCATCTTGTGCTTTAGCAGTTACATTGCTGTTATCAAGGTTGATATTGTTAGTTGCATTTAAGTCAACATTGCCAGTTTGGGCGTTAACTTTAGTTTTAGTTAAGCTAATGTTATTGCTTGCCGTTAAGTTAGCTTCTGCTGCAGCATTAACTGTTGAATTCGTTAGATTTACATCTTTTGCGGCAATAGCTACCCTAGCCCCACGGGAAGTGAGGTTTAGGGTTTGGCCAGTTACATTGCCTTGTGCAGCTTTAACTTCAATTGATTTACCTGCTACTAGAGTTGTATTTTCTCCTGTGAAGTCTTTGCTAGTTGCATTAACGCCAATGCTATCAGTAGCATTTAGAACTGCATCTTTAAGTTTAACTTCTTGTGCCGTTACGTTAATCGAACGTTCAGCGCGTAAGTTAGTTGTCTCACTAACATTAACTATACCTTGCGGAGCACTTAAGTTAATGTCTTTACCTGCATTAACTTTAGTTTGCGAAACATTAACAAACTGGTTACCACTTACACTTACATTACCTGCAGTTGCGGTTAAAGTAGCTCCTGTAATGTTAGTTCTCGCCGTATTTGTATCACCAACTGACACATCACCTTTAGATGCTTCTAAAGTACCTTCAGTTACATCAATTGAGCTACCACGTACAAAGGTGTTGTTAGCAGCTTTAGCTGTAGTGCTTGTTAAGTTAACTGCTTTAGTTGCAGCAATAGTGATGTTCTCACTTGTTGCAGTAAGAGTTGCTTGTTTAACATTTACTTGAGCTCCACGTAAGCTTGCATTAGCTCCTGCAACCTCTGAAGCATCAGTTACATTTAAGTTAGTTGTAGCTTCTAGGTTTACATCTCCACTCGTTGATTGAGCTTTAGTGTTATTGAGGCTAATGTTACCTGCTTGGAGACTTAAACTATTAGTACTAGTGAGGTTACTATTAGTTGCATTTATGTCTTTGCCAACGTTTACGCTAATAGTATTTGCCGCTAGATTAGTATTTGTCGCAACAAAGTTACTTTGCTCTGTGTTTACTAATAATTTACCGTCAGCTGCCGTAGCATTTAAGTTAGTACCTGTGGCAATAATGTCACCGCTAGTTGCACTCACATTAACTGCATTGCTTGCTTTAACTTCGGAGTTAGTTAACTCTACTTGTTTTTCTGCACTAATCGAAGCACGATTACCTGCGTTAATTTCTGCATAAGGTAGAGTTACATTACCAGACTTAGCAGTAATACTTACATTACCATTTGTTGCTGTAACTTGAGATTTGTTCTCAGCTGTCGCATTACCAAATACATTATTTTGCGCAGTTAGGCTAATGTCACCTTGTGCCGAGCTAATTGGAGTAGCGGTAAAGGTTAAGTTATTACCTGCGGTTGCAGTTACATTCTTAGTTGCCGTTATGCAAGAACCTGTTAGGTTAAGGTCAGTTGTTGCCTCTAATTTAGCGTTTTCTTGTGTTTTAACACTTGAGTTAGTGAGGTTAACAGATTTACCTTTTAAGCTTGCATTAGCTGTAGCTTCAATGCTACTTGTATTAGTTACATTTAAGCTCGCATTAGCCGTGAGACTTACATTAGAGTTAGCTCCAGTAGCATTAACTTTTGTGTTATTTAAGTTAATGTTATTAGCATTAACAGCTAGGCTTTCTTGAGCTGTGAGGTTAGAGGTTAAGGCATTTACATCCTTACCTACAGTTACGGCAATACTACCTTGAGTTGCACTAATATTGCTATTAGTTGTACTGAGGTTACCCTGAGTTGCACTTAGATTAACCTTAGCACCTTGGGCATTAGCACTTAAATTAGAGTTATCAAGGGTGATATTCTTACCAGCGTTAAGTTCAACGTCTTTATTTACTGAGTTAACTCTAGTGCTAGTTAAGCTCAGGTTAGTTGTTGCACTAAGGTTAGCTTTATCGCTTGCATTAACCGTTGTATTAGTTAGATTTACCTGATTTGCGGCAATAGCTACCCCAGCCCCACGGGAAGTGAGGTTGAGAGTTTGGCCAATTACTTTGCCATTAGCAGCTTTAACTTCAATTGAGCCGTTTGCTACTAGAGTTGCATTATCTGCCTCTACATTGTTTTGCGTTGCAATAACACCAATGGTTGCAGTTGCATTTAAATCTGTGTTCTTAATGCTTACGTTTTGTGCCGTTACATTAATCGAACGGTCAGCACGTAAGTTAGTGTTCTTAGTAATATTAACTGTACCTTGCGGAGCACTTAAGTTAATGTCTAGGTGAGCTTTAATTCTAGTTCCAGAAACATTAACAAACTCATTACCACTTACACTTACATTACCTGCAGTTGCAGTTAAGGTTGCTCCAGTAATGTTAGTTCTCGCCGTAGCTCCATCCCCAACTGACACATCACCTTTAGTTGCTTCTAAAGTACCTTCAGTTACATCAATTGAGCTACCACGCACAAAGGTATTGTTAGCTGCTTTAGCGGTAGTGCTTGTTAAGTTAACTGCTTTAGTTGCAGCAATAGTAATGTTCTCACCTGTTGCACTAACTGTAGCTTGGCTAACTGTTACGTTATTACCAGCCAGAGTTACATCTGTACCACAAACTACAGAGTTATTAGAGATATTTAACTCTGCTGTAGCCGTTGCATTAACTTTACCTTGGCTTGCTTGTGCTTTAGTGTTGTTGAGGTTAATGTTATTCGCTTTAAGGTCTAGATCTGCAGTACTACTAATGTTTGTATTAGTTGCATTGATATCTTTACCTACATTAATTGCTACGGTGTGAGCAGAGATATTGCTATTAGTTGCAATTAAGCTTGCCTCTGTAGTATTCACAACTACTTTACCCTTGTCTGCAGTTGTAGTGAGGTTAGTACCTACGGCATTAATGTTGCCTGTAGTTGCAGTTACATTAACTTCCTTGCTCGCTTTCACAACTGAGTTAGTTAACTCAACTTGTTTTTGCGCTCTAATCGAAGCACTATTACCTGCGTTAATATCTGCATAAGGTAGAGTTACATTACCAGTTTTCGCCGTAATACTTACATTACCGCTAGTTGCTGTAACTTGAGATCTACTATCTGCCGTAGCTTCACCAAATACATTATTTTCTGCCGTTAAGCTAATGTCACCTTGTTCTGAGCTAATTGGCGTAGCAGTGAAAGTTAAATTATTAGTTGCACTCGCATTAACATCTTGCGTCGCTTTTACGTTTGAGTTGCTTAGAGTAACATTAATTGCAGTAAAGCTAGCATTACCTGCCGAGTTAATTTCGCTCTTGCTCGTGATAGTTAAATTATTTGCTCCCGTTAAAGTAATATCAGAAGTATCACCTGTAGTTGCTACTTTGGCTTGGTCGAGAGTAATATTTTTTGCTTTAATCTCGAGGCTATCACGGGAAGTAAAGTTGCTCGTAGTTGCACTTACATTGTTAGCAACCTTAACATTTACTTTACCTTGGTTAGCTGCTACATTAGCATTAGTTGCATTTAGGCTACCTGTAGAAGCAGTAATATTAATGCTCGCTCCCTCGCCTGTAGTTGCTACATTTGAGCTATTTAAATTAACGTCATTAGCAGCAATGAGGTCGAGATTACCTGTACTAGAGTTAACGCTAGCGTTAGTTAAGTTTAAGTTGGTTGCTGATTCAAGTTTGGCATTTTTTCTAGCCTGAACTTTAGAGTCAGTGATATTTACAACTTTACCCTTGAGGCTAGTGTTAGCGGTTGAGTTAATCTTACTTTGGTTAGTTACTTCTAAAGCTTGGCTAGCAGTTAAGCTAACATTAGCTTGAGTGCCTGTAGCATTAATTAATGTGTTATTTAAGTCTATGTTAATCGCTGTAACATTTAAGTCTTTGGCTGCCGTAAAATTAGATTCACTTGCCGTAACATTTTGGGCAACAGTTACATTAATGCTACCTTTTTCCGCACTTATATTGGCTTTAGTGCTACTTAAGTTACCTGCTTTTGCCGTGAGGTTAATCTGGCTATTTTCCCCTTTAGCCGCAACATTGCTCTTGTCAAGCTTGAGGTTTTCTCCTGCAGTTAGCTCAACATTAGTGCTGTTAGAGTTAACACTAGAGTTAGCTAAGCTAATATTATTAGTTGCAGTTAAGTTTGCCTCTGTCTCAGCTGTAAGAGTAGAATCGGTAAGGCTGATATTATTTGTGGCAATAGCTACCCCAGCCCCACGGGAAGTGAGACTAAAAGCTTGACCTGTAACATTACCTTTGTTAGCTTTAACTTCAATTGACTGTCCTGCTTCAAGAGAAGTATTTTTTCCATCTACATTAGTAGCTGTCGCATTTACACCAATAGTAGTACCAGCCGTTAACCCCGCTTGGTTGAGGTTCACTTGCAGAGCAGTGAGGTTAATAGATCTACCTGCTTGGATGTTTTGAGAGTTAGAGATATTCACTGTCCCTTGTGGCACACTGAGGTTAATATCTTGTCCAGCATCTATGCTAGTAGCAGAGAGATTAACACCGTTATTGCCAGTTACACTTACATCCTTCCCTGAGGTTAGACTAGTCGAGCTCAGGTTGGTCGCTTGGGTGCTCAGATTACCTAAGGAAATATCTCCTTGGCTCGCTACGAGCGTGCTCGAAGCTACATCTATATTTGTGCCTCGCACAAAAGTATGATTCGCTGCTTGGGAACTAAGAGTAGTTAAGTTCACGGCATTAGTAGCACAAAGAGTAATATTTTCTGCGCTTGCGGTAATAGTAGCCTTGTTTACTTTAATGTTAGTCGCAGTTAAACAAGCACTAGTACCCTCAATTGCCGAGCCATTGCTAATGCTCAGATTTTCTTGTGCATTTACATGTGTTTGCTCTTCTTTTGCTTTAACTTGAGTATTACTAAAGTTAATGTAAATAGCTTCGAGGGTCAGAGCTTTATTAACTAAAATGCTACTATTAGCTGCATCTATATTTTGTCCCACCTTAAAGGTTGCTGCATCAGCGCTCAGATTAGAATTTTCCGCTTTGAGGTTACCTTTAGGGGTGTTAACTTCAAGGCGCTTTTGAGCTGTAAGGTTAGTTCCATTTAAGCTAAGGTCACCAGTAGTAGCACTTACATTAACTAGATCCACGCCAGAAATTACCGAGCGAGTTGCATTTACTACTGGAGCAGTTACATGGCTAGAGGTTGCATTTATTTGGCTGTTGCTTAAGCTTGCAGCCGTAGTTGCATTAACATAGGCATGGGCACCAGCTTGCACTTGCGTTGCAGTTAAAGTGGCATTATTTTGGGCATTAAGGTTAGCGTTGCCAGTAAGAGCCTTAACTTGAGCTTGGTTTAAGCTCAGGTTGTTAGTAGCACTGAGGTTAACCGAAGTCGAAGCATTTACCTTAGCATCGTTTAGACTGATATCTTTAGTTGCAAGAGCAATGCTATTGCCACTTGAAGTAAGGTTAACCTTTTCTCCTGTAATTTGGTTTACCGCTTTAACTTCAATAGAGTCTTGTGCCACTAAAGTAGCATTATCTAAAGTTACTCTATCTTCTGTGGCATTAATACCAATAGTAGTACCTGCATTTAATACCGAGCCTCCACTTAAGGACACATTGAGGGCGGTAAGATTAATACTTTGCTCGGCACGGATTTTACTTGCCTGAGAAATATTAACAATTCCCGTTGGTGAACTTAGGTTAACTTCTTTCCCTGCATTAATATTTGTTGCCGAAGCATTAACAAACGCACTTGCCCCCACAGATACAGCTCCCGATGTAGCATTTAAGTTAGAATTTGTAAGATCTACATGAGTTGTAGTTTGATCACCTAGAGCAATATAACCTGTACTTGTGCTTACATTGGTATCGCTTACTTTTATTTTAATTGCCGAGAAATTAACGCCAGTAGAAGCTGCAATATTAGAGTTATCGCTTACATTAAGGTTATTACTCGCCGCAAAAGTAATTTGTCCCTCTGTTGACTTAACGTTAGTTCCCGCAAGGTTGATATTTACGGCATCTAAATTTAGGCTATCTCTACTCGCAAAGTTAGCGTGATTTGCGTTAATATCTTCACTTACATTTACATCAACACTATATCCTGAGATATTAGCGTTATGGGCAATAAGTCCACCAGCTGCCGTATTAACTACAACTTTACCTGTAGCCTCTGCCCCTGTTAGGTTCGAGCCTACTAGATAAATATTTCCTTGGCTCGTAGTTACATTAACTTCAGTGCCCGCTTTTACAATTGAGGCATTGAGGTTAATAGGAGCAGTAGCAGTAATTTGTGCAGTTTTACCTGCTTCAATTTCTGCATATGGTAGGGTTACATAACCAGATTTTGCCGTAACTGTAACATTACCTTGGCTAGTTTTTAGTTCAGATTTATGCGTTGCCGTAGCATAACCTATAACATTTTTTTCCGCGAGAAGGCTAATATCCCCTTGTTGGGTTTTTATTGCCGTAGATACAAAAGTAAGGTTATTGCCTGCTTTTGCTGTTACATTATCTACCGCACTAAGGCTTGCTTGACTGAGAGTAACATCTTCTGGTGCAGTTAAAGTAACATTACCTTGCGAGATAACACTAGTGCTATTTACTAGACTTAGATTATTACTTGCGGTTAGGCTTACATTTGCTTTATCACCATGAGCATAAACTTGAGTGTTATTTAAGCTAATGTTAATTGCCTTAACTTCGAGATTATCTTTTGCCGTAAGGTTAGAGTTGTGGGCATTAAAGTCTTTAGCCACAGTTACATTAACCACCCCTTGCCATGCAACCATATTACTATTAGTTGCATTAATATAACCTGTAGTTGCCGTTACATTGAGGTGAGCTCCTGCTTTAGAGTGGAGAGTTGAATCTATAAGAATGAGATTTTCTTGTCCACGAGCGTCAATATTCCCCGTTACGGCAGTAACACTTGTATTAGTTAAGGTGAGGTTCTCAGTTTTGGATGTAAGACTTGCAGAAGTAGCAGCATTCACCACCGCATGAGTTAAGGTTACATTATTTGCGGCAATAGTTACCCCGCCCTCAGTGGAAGTGAGGTTGAGAAGGGTACCAGTAACCTTTTCTGGTGCCGTTACATTAATTGCTTTATTTGCACGGATGCTAGTATTAGTCAGGCTTGCTTGTTTTGTTGCCTCAACAGTTGCATTGCCCCCGACATTAAAAGCTTGTCCGTGAATTTTAATATTGGTTGCGGTAATATTTAAGTGACGACCAACTTTATGCTGGTTATTTTCGCCAGTTAAGCTCAGGTTGTTTGGAGCGGTAATATTTAAATCTAACCCTGTACTAAAGTTAGAGTTATTAACACTAACATTATCTTTAACGCCCACACTTACGTTACCAGCTTTAGAGCTCAGATTACTTGCGTTAATGCTTGTATTTTCGGTGCTAGTATTACCGAGGTTGAGGTCTGAGTTAGACTCACCTTGAGCTGCTAAATTTGAGCTATCAACATTCACATACTGTGAAGAAACGTTAATGTTTGACGCTGAGGTAATGTTAGATTCGCTAATATTAATGCTACTTGCATTACCAATTTGGATGTTAACATCTCCCGACCCCGAGCTAATGTTACTTTTACTTACATTTAGGAGTCCAGCATGGTCTGCTCCTGAGATAACCGTAACCGCTTGCCCTGCTGAAACATTAGAGCCGTTTAAAGCAAAGTTACTATCTACAGATTGAATTGAGACATTAGCTTGGGTTGAGGTTAAATTAGAGCCAGTTACATTTAAGTCACCAGTATGTTGATACAGAGTAACATTGTTTTTCGCATAAAGGCTTGAGTTGGTTAAGTTAATGGTGTTTGGGTTAACTGTACCACAACCTGTAGTTAGAGTTACATTAGCTTCTGTTGAAGCTATATTAGAGCCTTCAACTACATTAACTTCTTTTACGCTTGCATTATCACCACCAAGGATAATGTTAGCTTGCGCAACCACATTTGAGTTAACTATATCGAGCTTGCTACTTGTATTAAGAGTAATTGCTGGTTCTTTGCCATCATTACCTGCAGCTAAAGTCGAAACAAAGTTCGAGTTTAACAGGGTAATATCTTGGGCATTTTGGGTTTGAACATTAATTCTCTCACCTTTAACCCCTGTGTGATCAAAAATAACTGTACCATCGAGGTTGTTAATCACTTTAGCGTATTTACCTGCCTCAATAGAGCCATGGTTATAGATGAGGCTAAAGTTATTTTTTGGTCCACTTGCGGTAATTACAGCCGTGAGGGTAACATTCTCGCCTGCTTTTAAATGGCTATTATTAAATGTGAGGTTAGTTGCAGTACCTACGGTGCCTGTAGTACAGAGGTTTACAGCTACGTTTTGCTGGCTTGAGGTTACATTAAAGCCATCAATTTTTGTTGGGCTCGCCTCACCTGCACTAGTTGCCTCGATAATACTAAAGTTTACAGTTGCATTGTTAACTGCACTGAGACTAAAGTTCGAGAAGTTTACTGATGTATTAGTCCAATTTAAGCTTGCTTGATTGCCTGCACTAATATTTACATTACTAAAGGTAGTTGTTTGGCTAGACAGACTTGTACAAGTTGAGTTAGCAGTAAAGTTATTAACAGCCGTAAAGCTTGCATTAACAAAGTTTTGCTTGTTGCTGCGACTAGTTAGTAAAGTTACATTAGCTGCGGAAATATTTGCTCCGTTGTAACTTTTTTCTAAAAATGTATCTGTGTAGTTAGCAGAAGCAGTTACATTAAAGTTAGTGGCATTTAATTTACTTGCAGTGCCAAGAGTAAAGTTTACTTCTTTAACATTATTGAAAGTAACATTGTCTAAATCAAGGTTATATTGCCCTGTGTTAGCACGAATTGGATGCACACTATAGTTATTTACGCTAGTGTTATTTAAGGCAACATTAAATACATCAGTATTAGTTGCAGTATTTCTTAAAAAGAAATCACCCGAGCTAGTAGCATCACCTGTAAGGTTAGAGCTATTAATCGATAATGAGCCACCGTTTACGGCAAAGTTAGCATTTTTAACATTTTTAAACTCTAGCTCCGAGAAGCTATTGCTTTGTTTAGTGGTAACAGTAACGCAAACTTGTCCTGTAACATCGGTTACTGCCGTTTTATTGAGGTTGATTTTAGATGCACAAACTAAGAGATTTTGAGCAGTAAAACAACTCACGTCACCTATGGTTACTACCCCACTAGAACTAGTAGTGCAAATTAGGGTGTCACCTGTGGTGTTAAAACTACGATTCGAAATATTAATGCTATTTCCCGTAGTAATGTTAACTGTACTTGCGGTAAAGGTATTAACAACAGGGAAGGCTGGAACAAAGCCTGTGTCTGTGGTATTGGTTATATTTATAGAACCACGACTGCGAAGAAAAATTTGCCCTGGAGCAGTAAAGTTGGAGTTACCAACATTAATGATGTTATGAGAAGTATTTAAAATAATGTCCTGAGCAGAAGTTAGGATTGCATCTTTAACATCAACATAGTTAGAGTTATTAAACACCATGCTTCCTGTAGTAGTGGTCACTCTACTATAGTGAATTTGGATTGCTGCTCTTATGTTATAGACATTAAATGCCCCTGCAGTAACATTAGCCCCCTCAAAGAGGAACCAAATATCTGGATTGTAAACATTAATAGTCCCTGCTACGGTCATATTACTATTAAAAAACTGTACATGACGAGCATAGATATTTAGGTTACTATTTGGGTTGGTAGTATTAATATGCTGATCAAGAAAGTAGAATTGGATTTGGTTATTTGCCGTAAGAGATACCGAAGATGTTGCTAGAGTAGCATTTATCTGGCTAGCATAGATAAAAGTATACTCATTGTTACCTTTTGTAGCTTGACGAACATTAAAGGAAGCACATCCAGTAATATCATCATTGATATGAATATTACTGAATCTAAACTTATATCTATCGTATACAACATCCCAATTTGGCGTATCGTTTATAATAACCATAGAGTTAGGGTCAAGTAACCAGTTACCTGTATTCCCATATTTAGAACGCGTATCTACATAGAGATCTGGTGCTAAGTCTAAAGTAGAACCAGATGTTTCTACTAGACCACCATCCCCATATACTGAAGTAGCTGCATAGGAACCATCGTAATAGGCAATATTACCCCAAGCAATGATCTTACCTGCATCTTGCTCTGTACCTGAAACGTTTAGTTCTACCCCATTTTGTACTACAGTTCTAGCTGCAAGTTTTTTCTCCCCTGCACCTTTATCATCACCACCAAGATACACTTGTCCACCTTGTTTACCTGAGGCATCAATAACCGCAGGACTACCTAAGTAAACCATATCTCCAAGCACGCTAACATTGCCTCCCTTGCCAGTGGCATTGGAAGCATTAATAGTGCCTGTAAGAACTACTGCTCCAGTTTGGTTGGTCGTTTGAGCAGCAATTTGGCTATCGTTTAAATTAGTATTAAGGAGAGTATCTGACTCGGAAGCTCCATAAAGTACTACTTCACCGTTTGCGGTAATAGTTGCTTTACGAGCTGAGTCTTGGGAAGAAATTAAGTCCGTAAAAGGGCTAGCGGTAGTGTAACCTACAGCCACTTTATTTGCCAGTAAATAGGCACGTTTAGAGACAATTTCCCCGAGGTTAACCGCTTTGTTATCCGCAGTAACCTTGTAAGAAATTAATGGATTGTCTAAATCTTGAATGGTAATTGATTGCCCTGCAAGTAAGTAAACAGTACCGTTTTTTGCTTCAAGTACACCTGTGTTTACTACTTTACCCCCAACCAGAGCTAAAGTACCGTCATCTTTTACTTTAATAACCCCTTGGTTAAGGACACTTGCAATTGCTTGGTCTTTTTCTTGATTAAATACGTAGTTGCCGTTAATAAAGTCGTCATTGCTAATATCTAGCGTTGAAGCAACTAAAGATTGCACGTTTACTACCGAATTTGCTCCAAAAACAATACCTGCTGGGTTAACGATAAATACTTTACCGTTTGACTCTAAGGTACCGAGAATTTGAGACACGCTACCGCCCAGCACTCGGTTAAGTACTGCAGAATTGGAGCTTTCTTGGATAAATCTAACTAATTCATTACTGCCTATGTTAAATTTTTGCCATTCGATAATCGCACCATTACTGTTAGTAATGGTAGTTACTAAGTCCTTAGTAACAATTTCAACCTGACCATTAATAATAGTAGCATCTGCAAAAGAACTTGCATAAGCAGTTCCTAGAGGCATGGTAAGTAGTAAGCCTCCTAGCAGTTTACTTACTTTATTAAAGCTAAAGAGCTTTCTTGACTCTGAGCTGTTGAGAGTTCCTGTTGCACAATTGGTCGCTAGTTCAGAAACTACTTCAAGAGAAAGCGTACTGCGATTAAATTTTAATTTGTAGATCTTATTCATAATAATTTGTAATCTTCTAAAAGGTTGTTAAGTTACAAATTACTACTAATTTTTTAATCTATTTTTTACGTGTAAAAAGTGAAATTAAACCAAGGAAAGAAAATAGTAAGATAATAAATAGTAGACGTGATAATGGAATATTTTTTATTTGCCTATCTTAACAAAAGAGAGGAGAAATAAAGGAATGGTGTAAGTCTGTCTCTTAGGATATTTCTGCCAAAATAAATCCATCGAGAGATAACTTAAATATATATCCTTTGCCTTTTAGTATGCCAAATGTCACTTTATAGTTTAGGTAAAAAATTGCCTAAATAAACTAAACTATAAATTAAAAAATAGTAGTTATAAAAACTTATTCTTCGAGAATAATGACTCTGAGATTTGTAAAAAGTGTTATTAGTTATATTAATAAAATAGCCTTATTCTTTTATTATACTAAATCACGAAGTTATTATTCTATATTTGTTAATTGATTTATTTAATTTATTGATTATAGGTTATTTATCTAAATGCCATGAAGCTAAAAAACTCGTGAGTTTTTCAAGGGAAAATGCAATTTTTACCATAATTTAGTTCTTTGTTAGGTGAGAAAAAAAAGAGATAACTAAAGAGTTTTGTCACACTTAAAACAAGGGTTTTTGCAATGAAAAATTTAACTTTATCGTAAAAGCAATTTCTTAGTTTTTTGTAAAAGTAAATTCCTAGCTTTATACTAAAAATTCTTAGCTTTTTGCAAAAGTAATTCCCTAGCTTTAAGGCAAAAAAAGCAAAAGAAAAAGTCCTCTGACTTTAAAAAAGTCAGAGGACTAAATAACATCAGAAAGTATTTAACAAAAGGATATTTTTACCAGAAGCCGAGGATTTTCCACCACAGACCACCGACAAAGATAAAAATTAGTAAGTTAACTACACTTACAACAAAACCTGCTTTCCACCATTGTGCCATACTTACATAGCCAGAAGAGAAGATAACAGGGGATGTACCTGTTGCATAGTGAGTTAAAGACATCATTAAGCTCGAAGCTGCAGCCATCATTAAACTAAAGAGCATAGGTGGCGCTCCAATTGCAATACCTGCGGTTAAGAAAGCTCCAAGCATTGCAGAAATGTGGGCTGTAGTTGAAGCAAAGAAGTAGTGGGCATACATATAAGCAAGAAGTAAAAGTAAACTTGCACTTACCCATCCTAAACCTAAATGAGCAATACCATCTTGCATATGGATTGACGCCCATTCAATTAAACCAAGACGGTTGAGGAAAGTAGCCATCATAATTAAGGCTGCAAACCAAATAATAGTATCCCAAGCTGCTTTTTCATTAAGGATATCTTGCCAACTTAAAACCCCAGTGAGGAGAAGTAGCGATAGACCGATAAAAGCAGTAGTTGTTGCATTTACCGCAAAACTAGGACCAAATAACCAAGCTGGAACCCCTGCCCAAAGTAAAAGCATTAAAATAAAGCTTCCTAACATGATTTTTTCATCAAGTTTCATTGGACCTAGCTCTTTGAGTTTGTCCTTAGCAAACTCAACTGCATTTGGGGTAGCTTTAATTTCAGGTGGATACATTATGTAGAGCACTAGAGGCATAAGAAGAATACATAATACACCAGGTAAAAGCATGGCTAACGCCCAAGTACTCCAACTTAAACTCACCGAAGAGTTAGTTGCCTTAGCAATTAAATCTACTACTAATGGGTTTGGTGAAGTAGCAGTAATAAACATTGCTGAAGTAATTGGGTTAGCATGATAGTTAGTTAGAGCTAAATAGCGTCCGATTAACCCTGAGGTTCCTTTTTCTGGACTTGAATCATAGCTACTAGCAATTGATTTCATAATAGGGTGAATTACCCCGCCTCCACGTGCCGTGTTACTTGGCATTACTGGAGCTAAGATTAATTCAGAAGTTGCTAAAGCGTAAGATACGCCAATGGTCTTTTTACCCCACATGGCGATAAAGAGATAACCAATTCGCGCTCCAAGGCCTGTTTTTAGTAAGCCACGAGCGATCATAATTGAAATACCAATTAACCAAATTAAAGGATTGCTAAATTGGCTGAGAGCAGAGTTAATTGCTGCACTTGGAGTTTGAGCTGTAACGCCAGTTAAACCAACGACAGCTATAGCAATAATCGAAATAGCCCCAATGGGCATTGCGTTACCTATAATGGCAACAATCATGGCAATAAAAATTGCTAATAGATGCCATGCGTTTTCGGTAACACCTTCAGGTACGGGAATTACATACCAAAACAGCAGGCCAACTACTAAAGCTATAGCCGCTGGAATAGGTTTAAATCCGAGTTTTAGGGCCATAAGCTCTCCTTAAACAAATTCAAAAAAATGTGCATAGAATGATACGAGTATATATCTATTTAAATATATATTAATTTGCTTGTAAAGAAGAAAAATTAAAATATTATTGTACTTTAGCTTAACTCGTTGATTTATAGGGAAAGAAATATTGTTAAAAACCCTATTATATTTAGTTATTACCCCTTGATAATAGGATCTAAATTTATTTTTCAGGCAAAAAAATATTTTTTTTTTGGGCAAAAATAAATTAAATAATTAACCTATAGCAAAATCTCAAAAAATAAGTCAGAATCTTACAGCTAAGTGATATTCCAATAATTAGTGATCAACTAAACAATTTAACCAATTAGAGATCAACTAAACAATTAATGGCTTAACTTAATCTATTATTGGTTAACTTAATCAATTAGTGTTTTACTGAACTCATTATTTTGCAAAGCAAACAAGAAAAGAGCTACCTCAAATGGGGTAGCTCTTTTAGGATTAATCATCTGAATTTGTTGGAGTCTCTGCAGGAGTAGTTGGCGTTGTTGGTGTTGCCGGAGTTGCAGGAGTCTCTGACGGAGTTTCAGTTGGTGTCTCTGACGGAGTCTCTGATGGATTTTCAGCTGGTGTCTCAGACGGAGTTTCTGACGGAGTCTCAGACGGAGTTGTCGGAGTCTCAGTTGGAGTTGTCGGAGTCTCAGTTGGAGTTGCAGGAGTCTCTGCTGGGGTTGTCGGAGTCTCAGTTGGAGTTGTCGGAGTCTCTGCAGGTGTCTCTGCAGGTGTCTCTGAAGGAGTCTCAGACGGAGTAGCAGGAGTCTCAGTCGGAGTAGCTGGAGTCTCTGCAGGTGTCTCTGACGGAGTTTCTGCTGGTGTAGCAGGAGTTTCTGCTGGTGTTGCCGAACTATCATCAGAAGCTGAAGTTTCATGTACTTCGGCTGCTTTAGCAAACAACTCTTCTTCAGTGTAGTTAAATGGAGCTAATTGTACCACCGTGAAAGTAAAGTTTAGGTTACTGTATTTAGGTGGAACATTAAGCACTCCGTATACACGATTATAAGTAGCAAAATCAGGGTAGTATGTACCATCGATTAGAGCAGGTTTATAATCTCTGATTAATGCTCCTAAAGGGTTAACTTGATCATTAGCTACAGGTACCGCAAAACCACCTGAAGTAAAGTAGAAGTTATTTAAACTTGGTAGTGGGTTTGGCCAAAAACCTGTGGTGTTAACTGGAGAAACTGGAACGTTATAGTTTCTAAAGCTAGAAACCGAAGTTTCATCTGTAGTATAAGCAAAGCTGTCATTAGTTACAGCTTGATTATCTAAGAATTGATCTACAGCAATATCTAAGTTAGCTTTCAGAGTTTCTTTTTCTAGTTTAGCTACGAGGTTACGAGTATTCTCTAAAGACTCTTGTGGATTAGCTAAATCATAAACTAAATTCGCAAAAGCTTCCCCTGAGTTAGCTGGTAAAGCTTGTTTCCCTGCTTGGCTAATTAGATCTTTATCCGCAAAAACCCCTTCAACTTTAATTTCAGCACGTTTTAGAGCTTCAGTAAGTTCTGGGTTTTCTGGATTAGGCCATACGCCAAGTTGATCATTATTTTTTACAACTGGGTTTTCGTTAACAGGATTTACATTAGTTGGTAAAGTAAAACCTTCTAATAAAGTAGTTGCTCCTGTTAATAGACTACTAGATGTGGTATCTGTTGTAGTCTCTGCTGGAGTTTCCGCAGGTGTCTCTGCAGGTGTTTCCGCTGGTGTCTCTGCTGGAGTTTCAGCAGGTGTTTCCGCAGGTGTTTCAGCTGGAGTTTCAGCAGGTGTTTCAGCAGGTGTTTCTGCAGGTGTTTCTGCAGGTGTTTCAGCTGGAGTTTCTGCTGGTGTCTCCGCAGGAGTTTCCGCAGGAGTTTCCGCAGGAGTTTCTGCAGGAGTTTCGCTTTGTTTATTTGGAGCTAATGGATCAGTTACTGTATTAGTATCAGTAGGATTTAATTGTCCATCTCCTAAAGATTTAACGGCATCTTTTAAAGCCTGAAAACCATCAGTTGAACCTAGTTCAACATTTACTCCTTCAGCAACAACCTGAGGATTACGATCTGGAAATACAGGTGCTGTTTTTACATTAAGTAAGTTACGAGGAGCAAAATTATATGTGCTGGCAAAGTTATCTAAGGTCAGGTTGTTTGGGCTTTCATTAGCAAAAGCAACCGACGGTGACAATACTGCTAAAGCAGTTAAAGTTAATACAAGATGCTGTTTTTTCATAGATTATCCTAGTCATAACTGAATCAGGAATTTTTAACTCTAGGTTAATCTATAGAGACAACTAAAAGTTCCTGAAAAATATTTAATCTTAATCTGTAAAGAATTTATTTATTGTTATAAATTAAACTCTTCAATTATTGATTTTACAACAAATAGATAAAAATGAGCAATGAAAAAGAGATAAATTTTATTTTTTCTTAGATTTTTTTCCTTTTTTAGTTTCAGGTTCTGCTAAAGAATCTAAAACATCATCAATACTAATTGAAAATATTTCATCAAAGCTAAGATCTATTTCCTGAGAAGCTTTTGCTTTACGCTCTTTCTCTAAACGCTCTTGTTCTAAACGCTCTTGTTCTAAACTCTCTTGTTCTAAACGCTCTCGTTCTAAACGCTCTTTTTCTAAACGCTCTTGTTCTAAACGTTCTTGTTCTAAACGTTCTTGTTCTAAACGTTCTTGTTCTAAACGT
>NZ_NRJH01000089.1 GCF_003585925.1 Psittacicella melopsittaci | reverse complement strand
AATTTAAATAATTAACCAAAATAAAGAACAGAATTTAAGAAAACAAACAACAGAATTTAAGAAAACAAACAACAGAATTTAAGAAAACAAACAACAGAATTTAAGAAAAAACACAACAGAATTAAAAAAAATAAAGAACCAAAATCAAAAAACCAAAAGTCTCTTACTCCCAACTAGTAAGCCCCAGTTGCTTGTATACAACTGGGGCTTGCTCTTAACGACGGTAAATGTCATTGAGATATTCATTTGTTAAAATGAAATTTTGAATTAATAATTGCGTTGCTGGTGGAAAGCGGTTATAGTCAATCTCATCCACATTCAACCAAAACACGTCTTGACCTTCGGCACCGTAAGGTTGACCAAAGAAATCTTTAATTAAGTAAAAGTAAATGTGAAATGGTTCTGAAGAGCCATTAACACGTTGATCATAAATAGGTTTAAAGTTTGCTACGGTAATACCAACTTCTTCTTCGAACTCACGTAATAAAGCTTGTTCATGCGTTTCATGATGTTCAACTTTACCACCTGGAAACTCTAAAGAGTTAGCATACTCAACGCCAGCACGACGACGGCTTACTAAAACCTGTCCATACTCATTAAAAATTACTCCACATACTACATGTCGAATTTGATGATCAGGAATATTATCTAATTCCTCTTGGCTTAAAAATGGGTTAGCTCCATCTACGACATTTATGTGTTGTTCCTCAAGAGATGTTGCTGATTGAGATAGAGAACTGTTAGTAAAAATATTCTCTAATTTCTGGGGAAGACCTTCCATATTTTTCCTTTTGTCTAAATAAACTCTGGTTAAACCTAGATCCCTTGCGTCTAGGGTAACCCCCTATTTTTAGAATTTAAGTTCTAAAAATCAAAGCAATTATTTTGCTTAGCTTATATTCTATCACACTTAATCTTTACATTCGAAAAAGATAGCAAGAAATGATAAAATAAAGAAAAACTATTAGCCCCCAATCCTAAACTTATGATTAGTAAAAAAGATTATCGCCAAATTGTAGATAAACTCTTACAGTTTCGCTTTCAACAAGAAGAAAAACAGGTGGGGAATAATTATTCGCTCGAGCAAATTAGCCAACTGACCCAAGAGCTAAAAAATCAAGTTGAGCTTTTTCAGCAAGTAGCCCCAGATTTAACTTCCTTAAACCGTATTGAACAAGATTTAAATAATCTTATTCAACAACAATCACTTGAACAAGAAAAGGAAATTCTTGAAGATTATTTCCCTGTGGTTTTTCAATTTATTGAACGAGCTTTAGCTCCAATAAATATCAATCAAGTGCCACAAGGCTTTCTTGATAATAGCCTTACTGCCGTATTTCCGCAAAGCTATTTACGCCAGTTAGTTGGCTTTAGAAGTTTGTTAGCCCAACTTCTTCCTTATGTTCCCCAAAGCTATAGCCAGTATAAAGTAGACAATCCCAAAGATACCTATCTTGATTATATAGTTAGTGCTTTAGCTTATTTTGAGCAAGTAGCGCAAAGTAATCATGGTATAGATTATCAAGAATTAATTGATTTTCTTGATGCCTTTATTGCTTGCTTACACCAAGAAAAAATTACTTTTAATTGGCGTTCGTTAGAAATTTTATTAATTTCTCTACTATTGCAAACGCGGGAATTAAAAATTCGTTATACTTACTACGAGATGCGTTACCTTATCTCGCAAGAAAACCTCTTGCAAGATCTGCAAAACAAACTCAATGGCACTTCTTATCTAGACTATCAAGGTAAACTCTTTAGCGATGATGAGGAAGATCAAGAAACTTTACTCTACTTCCAAAATGATCCAACTCCTGAGTTAATCTTTAAACTAGCAAAAAAATATGCTCCTGAAGTACAAGAGCGTATTTTTGCGCAGTTGCAGTTACAACAACTTGATCTGCTTGATAAGTACGCCTCAGTTATCGAAAATCCTGAAGCTAACATCCAACTGGAAAAATACATCCAACAAACTCTAGGACAAGAAGTTGAACTGCAAGAAGAGGACAAGTCACAAACTAGCAAGCAAGAAACATCTCGCCTAGGTTCACTCTATCTTGATCGCACTTATTTAGATGAACAGGATCTTGTCTTAGGCAATGTAAAACTTCTTAGCAAAGAAAAAGTACAAGAAGATCCTTACTTAAGTAGCATGTTCTCGTTTTTAGGTTATGATATCTTTGCTGATGACTTTTCTCCGCTAGATGTGATTTTTAACTCAGATGAATATACTTTTAATGGCATCCAAGTACAAGTTGATGACAATATTCGGGAAGAGTTTTTGGCTCAAGCGGGAGAAAATCTCGATTTCCAAGCAATTAAAGCGGTAAAAGAACTTAGCAAGCTAGCAATCTTAAAAGATATCTATCAAGCAGTTCTCTATGAAAAACTCCATGCTGCTGAAAATAATCTTGACTCGCCTTTGGCAAGCTTAGATGAAGAAGAAATCTTTACCCTTTTTAGTGAGGCAGGACAAGAAATTGCGCAAAAATCAGGTTTCAATCTGCAAGAATATAAAACTCGAGTTAAGGCTTTAGCTAAACACGATATTCAAGCAGATGAAGCTGAGCAAGGACATGGCTTTAAAAGCTATAGTGAAGAAAGTGAATTTGAGAATAAATTTATTCGTCAAGAACTCAAATCCCAAAATCGCGTTAAACGAGAAGAACTCGAACAAAACAAACAAGAAGGTGGACGTAGACGCAATCAATATACCTTATTTAGCGATGCTAATGCAGGCTATAATGACGAGGATTTAGCATGGGCTCAAGCCTACTCAAGTCCTCCACCTGTAACTCTTTCGCCTCTAACCCCTGCCGATGAAATTCTCCCTGAAAAGAAAAAGGCAACACGTAAAAGAAGCAGAAAGAAAGCTACACGTACAATTATTAATCGAGATGAATTTATTGCCCAAATAAAAGAGGAGCAATTACGTTTACGCAAAAATAAACTTCTCGAAGCTCAAGCTGAAAAAGAAAAAGAACAGCAAGCTGAACAAGAACGTCTAGCACAAGAGCGTCTAGTACAACAACGCTTAGAGCAAGAACGTTTAGAGCAAGAACGTTTAGAGCAAGAACGTTTAGAGCAAGAACGTTTAGA
>NZ_NRJH01000088.1 GCF_003585925.1 Psittacicella melopsittaci | reverse complement strand
GTGAGAGTAGGTCATCGCCAGATTAATTTCTATCTAACCCTCTAGACAATGTCTAGAGGGTTTTCTCATGTTAAAATAGTTTGTAACCAAAACTATAATTTAATTATTATGCTCTATCAAGACGCTCATTGTCATTATTCTATTTTGGTAAGCCAATTAATAAGGAATAATAAGAATACAGAATTTAAGCCAAATACTTTAGCATTATTAATATGCTTTATTTTAGCTCGATATTTTAAGCTACAGCAGATAAATATAATTCATAATGTAAATACCCATGTAGTTAAGCAAGACCTTGTAAAAGGCTTAAAAATGCAAGAAAACAAGCAAGGATTAATTGCTTATACAGGCGTTCATCCTATGGTAATATCACGCCCGCATATTTTTGCGGAATACTTTGGTAACGAAGGGACTTTAGAGCCTTATATTACGCAAGATGAATATACTCTTTATCAAAAGCTAAGCTCACAATTTTTTAACGAATTACCTAGTGCTAAAGTATTATATCTTGGTGAAGTAGGCTTAGATGCAGGTTATAAGGAAATAGATTTAAATGCCCAAATTGAACTCTTAAATAGACAATTAGAGGAGCTTTTAAGTTATTGTCATCAAGAGAAAATATATAATGTTTATTTAAATAACCACGCGGTAGGAGAAACTGGCGTAGATGCTTTAGTAAAAACCTATGCTGAGTTTTTAAGCAAGGATTCAAATTTAAAAGGAATTGAAATTAACTTTCATGCTTTTAAATATCCAGAACACAAACTCAAAGGTTTTGCCCAACAACTAAATCAATTGTTAGCTTTGGCTCAATCTAGGGCTATAGAGTTAAAAATTTATCTGGGTATAGGATATTGGGCAACAACTAGTAAAAAAGGCAAAACTTTAGTTAGTAAAATAAAAAAGCTAAATGGAGTAACCTTAGTAAGTGAAACTGATATTCCCTTTGCATATAGAGAATTTGTTTTGCACTTAAGTAATTTTATAAATAGTTTACTTGATAAGCTTGTTACAGCTCTCAATATTGCAGAAATTAGCTTTTTAAATGGTTTAGAGGAAAGACAACTATTCAATACTAATGCCTTATTACAAACAAAAGCTTTTTCATTTATTACTAATTATTTGACTTTAGATCTTATTATGCAAAATAATTTACAGTATCCTGTAGTGCAAATAAATCAGTTTCTCCAAGAAGAAAAATAATACGTATATAAACTGTGGGGATAAAATATAACTTGTTAGTTTGTTTTGCTTATAATACAAAAAGATAGCTTAATTGAGTTTTTACCCTCTGGTGTTATTAGTGGACAAAAGTAGTAAAAAGGGGTATCATAGGTATTGAATTTGATTAATTATATTAGGAGACACAAATGTCAAATAAATACACTTTACCAGCGTTAGGTTATGCTTTTGATGCTTTAGAACCATATGTTGATGCAGCAACTATGGAATTACATCATGATAAACACCATGCTGCATATGTAAACAATGCTAATGCAGTATTTGAAAAACACCCTGAGTTATTTAAAGATTGCCCTGCATGTTTTTGCCGTAGCGTAAAAGACCTACCTGCGGATGTAAAAACAGCATTACGTAACAATGTAGGTGGTCACTATAACCACACTTTATTCTGGGAAAGCCTTAAAAAAGATGTAGCTTTACCAGCTGCTTTAGAAGCTAAACTTGTAGAAAACTTTGGTTCAGTGGATGCTTTCAAAGCTGAATTTGAAAAAGCAGCTGCAACTCGTTTTGGTTCAGGTTGGGCATGGTTAGTATTAACTGCAGACGACAAATTAAAAGTTGTAAGTACTGCTAACCAAGATAACCCATTAATGGGCGTAGAAGTAGCAGGTGTAGAAGGTACTCCATTACTAGCACTAGATGTTTGGGAACACGCTTACTACTTAAAATATCAAAACCGTCGTCCAGAGTACGTTGCTGCATTTTGGAATGTAGTAAACTGGGATGTGGTTTTAGATCGTTTAAACAAAAAATCAGCAGATTGTAAAGAAGGTTTAAGATAATTAAAACCTATAAAAAATAGAGGTCAAATGACCTCTATTTTTTTTGTCTATACAATAAGAAAGGTGCAAGTAATAACTTGCACCTTTCGTTAAGATTATTTTTTAGATTGATCTTCGTATTTATCAAAAAAGCCACTTTTTTCAAGTTTAGTTACTGCTAACACAGTTAACCAAATAGCTACAAATACTCCGATAACCCAGATTGCATAAAACATATTTACCTTCCTGATTAGTAAAGATCGTGGCTATTCTCTTTGATAACTTTAGTCGATAAACGAGACCACATTTTGTAGTAAGCCCAAGCTGTGTAAGCTAATACAATTGGAACGAAGATTAAAGCAACATAGAACATTACGTGTAATGTTAAGTGGCTAGATGTTGCATTCCAAATTGTTAAGCTTTGGTATGCAGCTGTAGAGCTTGGTAATACAAATGGGAATAAAGCGATTGCATAAGTTGCAAATAATAGGAGAACACCTATTGAAGAAGCAAAGAATGCAAAGCCATTACGACCATTTTTAGCAGCACGTGCTGAGAATAAGTAGAATAATGCAGCTAAAACAGGAACTACAAATAATACAGGGTTAGCTGTATAGTTTGCGTACCATGAAGATGAAGTAGAAACATCACCTTCTTTAGCTTGCAGAATTAGTGAGTCATTAACTAAGTGGTAACCGCTAATGAAAGCTAACCAGATAGCAACTAAAACACCAACTACAACTACTAACACGCTAAATAAAGCTGCTAATTTTTGCGAACGTACTTGAACGTTTGAACCAAGCTCAGTACGTAATGCTAACCAGTTAGCACCTTGAGTTAGGAATACTAATAAAGAAAGAACACCACATAGTAAACCAAATGGATTTAATAATTTTAATAAATTAAGAATCCATAAAGTATCACCACCATAGTATGAACGACCGATATCATCGAACTGGAATGGTAAGCCTAATAAAACATTACCTAAACCAACACCAATAACTAGTGAAGGTACAACACCAGAGAAGAATAATGACCAGTCAACACCACGACGATGTTTTTCTAAATCGAATTTATGACGGTATTCCATACCTACTGGACGGAAGAATAATGCGAAAAGAATTAAAATCATCGCTAGGTATAAACCTGAGAACGAGGTCGCATATACTTCAGGCCAAGCGGCAAAGATAGCACCACCACCTAGTAATAACCAAACTTGGTTACCATCCCAGTGAGGAGCGATAGTGTTTAAAACAACACGTCTTTCCTCTTCTTCTTTTGCAACAAATGGGTTTAATGTTAATGCCCCAATATCAAATCCGTCGAAAATCACGAAACCTGATAATAGAACAATTACTAATAACCACCAAATTACTTGTAGGACTTCAAAACTTAGCATTATTTATCTCCTACGTGTTCTTTTTTCTCAAAGTGGTATTTACCAGTGTGTAATGCACTTGGACCAAGTTGAGCGTATTTAACCATAAAGTATGCTTCAAAGTAAATGAATACTAAGTAGATACCACAAATTGCGATAATACTGAAGATTAGATCACCAACTGCTAGAGTAGAGTGAGAGATGTAAGTCGGTAATACTTCGTATACAGTCCATGGTTGACGACCATATTCAGCTACGAACCAACCACATTCAACACCAATCCAAGGTAGTGGTAACGATAACATAGCAGCTTTAAGGAATTTAGATTTACCTGGTTGAATTCTTTGACGTAACACTTTATATGTAGCTACACCAAATAGTAAAATCATTAAGAAACCAGAAGCCATCATTAGACGGAATGCATAGAATAATGCACCAACACGAGGTGTAGTTTCATCAACAGCTTTTTTGATTTGTTCAGGAGTTGCTGTTAGTAATAATTGAGGATCTTTATCAGAACCAGGAACAAATTGTGTTAATAGTAAACCGTAACCTAAGTATTTAGCTTCATTATCAGCAAATGCTTGTTTTTCCGCTAAAGAAGCATTACCTTTACGTAATTGCTCTAATTTGATTAAAGCTGCACGACCTTTATCAAATTTATCGTAGTTTTCATCACGAATTTGATTTAGGCCAACGATTTGAGTATCTAAAGAACGTGTTACGATTAAACCACCTACATAAGGGATTTTTAGTTCAAAGTGGTTTTTCATTTCTTTAGAGTCTGGAATAGCAATAATATTCCAAGGAGCTGGAGCAGGTTCAGTATCATAGATACCTTCAATAGCAGCAATTTTTGTTGGTTGTGCTTTACCAACGTGGTAACCTGATTCGTCACCCATGAATACAACGCCTAAAGACGCACATAGACCGAATACAGAAGCTACAGCAAATGAACGTAAAGCGAATGCTACGTCACGGTTTTTCATTAAGTAAATAGCTGAAATAGCTAATACGAAAATTGAACCTGTGGTGTAACCTGCAGTTACAACGTGTAAGAATTTAGCTTGAGCAAATTCTGATAACACTAAGTCACTAAAACTTGCTAATTCCATTCTCATTTTATCAACGTTGAACACAGCACCTTGTGGATCTTGCATGAAGCCGTTTGCAATTAGGATCCACATTGCAGATAGGTTAGAACCAAATGCAACACAGTAAGTACTAATTAAGTGCTGGATTTTTGATAGACGATCCCAACCAAATGCCATGATACCAACAAATGTAGATTCTAAGAAGAAAGCTACAGCACCTTCGATTGCTAATGGAGCACCGAAGATATCACCTACATAGTGAGAGTAGTATGACCAGTTAGTACCGAACTGGAATTCCATTGTAATACCAGTTGTAACCCCGATAGCAAAGTTAATTAAGAATAACTTGCCCCAGAATTTGGTCATATCTTTGTAAACTTCTTTACCTGTAACTACGTAAATAGTTTCCATTGTAGCTAACACAAATGTGATACCTAATGTTAGCGGAACAAAATAGAAGTGATATAACGCAGTTAATGCAAATTGAAGTCTTGAGAGCTCAATAATGTCTAGCACATTAACTCCTTTATAAACAAATAATAAAACAAAATAAAGAGCTTAATTAGCTAATGATTAAATGTAATTTATTTTATTAATACTAAAAATTAATCTAAAGTATAACTATAAATTAATTG
>NZ_NRJH01000087.1 GCF_003585925.1 Psittacicella melopsittaci | reverse complement strand
AATACACCAAACGATAAGATCGGTGATTTAGATACAACTAAATACAATGATCCAGACAAAGTTTACTACGCAAATGGTGAGGGATTATTCAGTTACGGTCCAGCCGCTGATGCCGCTGAGCGTGCAGACGCGCAAACTGGCGGTAACGCTCGTGACGTAATTGGTGATACTACTAACCCATTAGCTGGTAGCCCAGATAGCTATGCAACTGGTGATGGTCTAACTCGTGAAATTGTATTCACTACTGACAATATTGAAAAAGGAAATACACCAAACGACAAGATCGGTGATTTAGATACCACTAAATACAATGATCCAGACAAAGTTTACTATGCAAATGGTGAAGGTCTCTTTGCTTACGGTCCAGCAGCTGACGCCGCAGAACGTGCAGACGCTCAAACAGGCGGTAATGCTCGTGATGTAATTGGTGATACTACTAACCCATTAGCAGGTAGCCCAGATAGCTATGCAACTGGTGATGGTCTAACTCGTGAGATTGTATTTACTACTGACAATATTGAAAAAGGTAATACACCTAACGACCAGATCGGCGATTTAGATACTACTAAATACAACGATCCAGACAAAGTTTACTATGCAAATGGTGAAGGTCTCTTTGCCTACGGTCCAGCAGCTGATGCAGCAGAACGTGCGGATGCTCAAACTGGTGGAAATGCTCGTGATGTAATCGGTGATACTACTAACCCATTAGCTGGTAGTCCAGATAGCTACGCAACAGGTGATAGTCTAACTCGTGAAATTGTATTCACTACTGACAATATAGAAAAAGGTAATACTCCTAACGACAAGATCGGTGATTTAGATACAACTAAATACAATGATCCAGACAAAGTTTACTACGCAAATGGTGAAGGTCTCTTTGCCTACGGTCCAGCAGCAGAAGCCGCTGAACGTGCAGACGCTCAAACAGGTGGCAATGCTCGTGATGTAATCGGAGATACAACCAACCCATTAGCAGGTAGCCCAGATAGCTATGCAACTGGTGAAGGTCTAACTCGTGAAATTGTATTTACTACCGACAATATTGAAAAAGGTAATACTCCAAACGATAAGATCGGTGATTTAGATACCACTAAATACAATGATCCAGACAAAGTTTACTATGCAAATGGTGAAGGATTATTCAGTTACGGACCAGCCGCTGATGCCGCTGAGCGTGCAGACGCGCAAACTGGCGGTAACGCTCGTGACGTAATTGGTGATACTACTAACCCATTAGCTGGTAGCCCAGATAGCTATGCAACTGGTGATGGTCTAACTCGTGAAATTGTATTCACTACTGACAATATTGAAAAAGGTAATACACCAAACGATAAGAT
>NZ_NRJH01000086.1 GCF_003585925.1 Psittacicella melopsittaci | reverse complement strand
ACATTTCGTTCAGGAAAGTTTTATAGTACTAACGTAAATGGAGTTCTAATTTCTCATCGTGGATATAGTAACAAAGCTATGGCAGAAGCTCTCAATAGGGTTGCTTTTAGATATGTGGCTAATGCTATTATTCCTAAGTTAATGAATAATGTGATGGAGCAGATAGTTTTTGCTTATCCTCCTGATCTTGCTGAGCAAAATAAAATTAGTTTCCTCTTTAAAGAAATTGATGAAATAGTAGCAGAATCTAAAAAAGTTAGTAATATTTTTTTAGAGATACGCAATAGTTTAGCCTACCAAATGACAGCAAATTCTTTAGAAGAAGCACCTAAATTAAGGTTCTCTTCTTATAAAGAAAAATGGAAAAGAGTTCTCTTAAGTGATATAGTCGATATCGTTGGGGGAGGAACTCCATTAACAACAAATCCAGAGTTTTGGGAAGGTGGAACGGTTAATTGGTTTACTCCTGCAGAGATTGAGAACAATAAAGTTTATATATCCGATAGCGGAAGAAAAATAACTGAAGCTGGTTTAAAATCCAGTTCAGCAAAAATATTACCTATAAATTCTGTATTGTTTACTTCTAGGGCAAGTATAGGTAAAGCAGCTATTTTGTCTGCAGAAGCCTCAACAAACCAAGGATTTCAATCCTTAATTCCTAAAGAAGGTAAATCTCTAACTTACTTTATTTATCTGCTAACAGCTAGGGTTAAAGATTTTGCATTACAAAATGCAACAGGAACTACTTTTTTAGAGGTATCATCTTCAACATTAAAAAGTATGTTAGTAAGAATTCCTAGTTTAGAAGAGCAAGAAAAGATAGCTAAACTTTTTGCTGATTTAGATAAGTTATACGAAATAAGAAGTAGTTATATAAAAAACATTGAATTACTTAAACAAGCTCTCTTACAACGTATGTTCATTTAAGTTACATACAAATAGTCCTCGACACTTAGTGTTGAGGACTTATTTATTATGCTCATCTCATATAGATTTAAAGAGGCGTTTTCTGTATTAATTATCTTTGTTTCGGTTATAATATTTACTATTGTTACATATAAAAAAGAGCTCTAACGAGCTATAGTCTCAAAAATTAAGAAAATATCATGACAAAACAGATTATACAGGGTACTTTACCTAGTTTTACTGGGTATAGTGGACCTTGGGTAATAGAAAAAATGAAGAAAATCTTCGTAAAAGCTACCCAAGGACAGGTGCTTACAGTGCCTAAAGCCAACACTATTTTAGCCCCTATATATATATCCGTTCCAATCATTAGAAGATATAGATAATGGGGTCTCAGGATACTCTAAAGAATATTTATCTAGGGATGTTACAGATAGTCCTTTATCTTTCCTTGTAAGTAAACTTTATAGTACCCATGTAAATAGTGTTCTTGGCTTTAAGAACATGTTTGCAGATAAAGCTATAGCTAAAACTTTAAGCAAGTTTAAGCATACAGCTACAGCAGAAAATGCTAATAGCAAATTAGAAGAATTAAGATTTAGCATTGCAAAATATACTGCTGAACAAACTGTAAGAGATTTCTATCTAGAAGCTAATTTTGAACTAGTCTATCAAGATAAGTTATTAACTTTTGAGAAATCTATTAGATATTTAAGTGAAGAAAAACCAAAAAATAATCTTCCTAAATTAAGATTTCCTGGGTTTAATGAGAGCTATCAATTTTTTGAAGTAAATGAAATTGGTAAAGTTCAAACAGGTAATACTCCTTCTACAAAAGTTAAAGAATATTGGAGTCGTGAGGATGACCAAAGAAAACATAAATGGGTAACACCTTCTGATATAAACTCTCCTACAATTGAAAATACAAAGAGAACTCTTACTGATTTAGGTTGGGAGAAGGCAAGAAAAGTTCCTGCAAATTCTCTATTAATAACTTGTATAGCTTCTATAGGTAAAAATACTATAAATACTGTCCCTACTTCATTTAACCAACAGATAAATTCTTTGACTGCAAAAAAAGGGTTTGATGTTTATTACTTACTAACTTCCTTTAACAAGAATACCAAAAAGTTAATTAGAGCAGGTGCCTCTTCAATTACTAATATTGTAAATAAGACTCAGTTTGAAAGTTTTACATTAAGGTTACCTAAGGATTATAAAGAACAACAAAAAATAGGTAAATTCTTTAAAGAAGTTGACGATAAGATTACTAGTCTACAAAATGCCTTATCTAAATCAAAAGAACTAAAACGAACCTTAATTTATAAGCTATTATTTGTACAAAATAATTCACAACCAGACTTAAGGTTCTCTGGTTTTAATAAGTATTGGAAAAAAGGAGAGCTTTACTCTATATTTGATTACTTTAAGATTGGTAAGATAGATAATATTTCAAGGTTAAGTCAAGAAAAGACTGAAGAATTTAGGTATCCTGTTTACAGTTCCAAAACTTCTAATAATGGTATTTGTGGCTATTTTGATACTTATTCATTTGAAAATTCAATTACTTGGACAACAGATGGTGAGTATGCTGGAGATGTAAAATATAGAGAGGGTAAGTTTCAAGCAAGCATACATTGTGGAATTATGATCTCTAATAGAGGGTTTTCTTGTGTTAGTATTGCTGAAATATTAAACAGAATAGCTTACAGATATGCGACAAGAGCAAATATACCAAGAGTTGGCATGGGGACGTTAAAACAAATAGTGATATCTTACCCACAAGGAACTGAAGAACTCCAAAAGTTAAATTGCTTATTTACTGATATTAATAATCTAATTTATACTTATGAAGCTACTTTAAAGCAACATAAAAAATTCAAACAAGCTCTTGTGCAAAGAATGCTTGTTTAAGCTTTACATAAAAGTCCTCGACACTTTGTGTTGAGGACTTATTTATATCCATATAGATTTAAGGAAGCGTTTTCTGTATTAATGATCTTTCTTTCGGTTATAATATTTAATATTGTTACATATAAAAATACGCTCTAAAGAGCAAAAGTACCCAAAAATTAAGAAAAAAATCATGACAAAACAGATTATACAGGGACCAAAACTCAGATTTCCTGGGTTTAGTACTCCTTGGGTAAGAGATCAAGTTAAAAATATCTTCGATGAAATCACTCGTGGACAAGTACTTGCAGTATCCAAAATGAGTCCAGTTCCTACCCCTATATATATATCCTGTTTATTCATCACAGACAGTGAATAATGGAATTATCGGTTACTACAATGAATACCTTTTTGAGGACGCTATAACTTGGACTACCGATGGCTATGCAGGACGTGTAACATTTCGTTCAGGAAAGTT
>NZ_NRJH01000085.1 GCF_003585925.1 Psittacicella melopsittaci | reverse complement strand
AGAGAAAAAAGCTAAGAGAGGAAAAAGGTAAAAGCTAAGTAAAGGAGAAAAAAGTAAAAAGCTTAGAAAAGAAATAGAGAGGAAAATTAATAAAAAAAGTAAGAAAAAAAGAGGAGAAGAGAAAAAATAGGGGTAAAAAAAGGACCTTATTCCATGAACAAGGATCCTAGACTATTTACACATCATTAGAATTAACTTTACAGATTAAAACAGTTTAATTGTAAAGAACCTGTTTATGCCCAGTATTATAGCATAAAGCAACTCGTAGAGTATAGAGGAAAAAAGGAAAATAAACATTTTAGTTAAATATGTTTATTAACTTATAGTTATATGACAAAAAAATGTAAATTTTACCTAAAAATGGAGTAAAACCCATAATTTTTTTGTATTTATTTCCTTTTGTAAAAGATATTTTGCTTATTTAATGATACGACAAGTATAGCTTGTAGCTTTATTAGCATCACCACCATTGTAGTAAGCTACATTTGGGTAAGCACATACTGGCATTTCTTTACCTGGATAGTTTCTTCCGCGTCCGAGAATTTGTTCAGGTGCAACACTAGGGTTTGCTTGCCAGTTTTCAAGGGCTGTTAATGGATCTACATCATCAAGACCATTACCGCCACCACAGTGGTTCATCCCAGGAAGAACAAAGAGGCGACTTGAGTCTTTACCTGCTGGTGTATCAGCAAGCATTTGTTGATACCATTCTACTTGATCTTTTGCGGAGAACACTGGATCAGAAGCTCCTGTTACCACAATTAATTTACCCCCTTGAGCAAAGAAAGTGCTTAAGTCAGTGCTTACGGCATCATTGAGATATCCAGTTTGATAAACACGAGCTACATCCTTATCAAAATCAAACTTGCTTATATCAAAATCAGGTTGGGCAGGAGTCATAAAGTAGTAAAGTAAAGAACCAGCCCCTAAAGTTAGAGATAAAGCATTAGCTTGAGCTGTTTGTGAATTACCAAGTTTCCACATTCTCCAGCCGTCTTGGTTAATACCTGTATCCCAGTACCAGCCTGCATAGATTTGTTGACCTTGAGAAGTCTTTGCTCCGTCCATTACTGCTCTTAGAGCGGCAATTTGTTCTTTGCTGAGTGGTAAGCTATTTGGATCTATATTACAGTTTTCCCAAGCATTTACAATACCGTCAGCAATACCATCTTTGGCATCACATTGTTTAAGAATTGTATTACGTACTTGATCTAAATCATTTTGTGTAAGAGCATTAGAGAGAGTTTTTTCTCCAGCTGCATTAGTTGGAGCTGCTTTAAGAAATTGTTGGTAATCCCATTGTTGGGCTACAGCTGCTCGTGATAATCTAAAACCTGCGTTAACGGCTACTATGCCATTAAACTCAGTTGGGTAACGTTGTAAAGCAATCATAGCTTCACGTCCCCCATTAGAACAGCCCATGAAGTAACTTTGCTGCGGGCGTTGTCCGTAAACCTGTTGGATAATTGTTTTAGCTACATTAACTACTTTACCTATAGCTTGATAAGCAAAGTCTAAACGTGCTTGTTGATCTAAACCAAAATCAGGAGTTGGCGTCGGGTGACCACCATCCATTGAAACTACAGCATAGCCTCGCTCTAAGGCTGGCGTAGCATTTGCGGTATTAATCGGAACACTACCTATAGCAGGAGCAACAAAGCCGTCAACTCCGCCACCACCTTGGAAGAGAAAAGCATTATTCCAGTTAGTAGGTAAACGTAATTCGAATTTAGTGCCATAAGGCTTACCGTCAGCACCTGTACGTTCTTCAATAATTCCTGTAACAACACAGTGAGGAGCAACTTGTTGATCTTTGGCTTGTCCACCTGTAAATGCAGACATAGGATCAGCAGGAATTAAGCCTGTAGCATTAAAAGTTACAGCAGTTATTTTTACTTTATCGCCAAGGTTAATTTGCTCTAAAGCTTGACAGGCACTGAGCTTTAAAGTAGGCGTGGCAGTTTGTTTTTCAGGAAGTTTTGGTGTGGCAGTAAGAGTATTAATTGGATTGGTAGCTGAAGCTAGGCTCGAAAATAAAATTCCAGACATTACCCCAGTTAAGACAAATTTAGCTAGAGTTTTTTGCATAATAAAGGTGTAGTTTTATAATGAAAATTAAGCTTATTATACTATAGGATTGTAATTGCTCAAGCTGATTATTTTGATCTTTGCAAAAGTCTTTTGCAAAAACGCTACTTTATTGTTTAGCCTTAATAGCGTATACTTTACGGGTATAAAAGATTCTCTAAGTTTAACTCTTGCTATTGGCAAAGTTAAGTTGATACTTTTTTGAGGTAGTAGAAGTATCAATTCCCAAATGGAGAGGATAAAGCTTAGCAATAGCTAAGTTCCTCAACGCAGATCTTCGATAACGAAGACCTTTGTTGATGAAATAATTAAAAGTGTAAATTTGATGAAGACAGGAACTTTCCTGTCTTTTTTTGTACTTCAAATTTGATTATTATTTTCTTTTAGCTAAGTGTAAGTTATCTTTTTAGTTAAGAACAAGTTATCCTTTTAGTTAAGTAGGTGTTAGTTAAGTAGGTGTTAGTTAAGTAGGTGTTAGTTAAGTAGGTGTTAGTTAAGTAGGTGTTAGTTAAGTAGGTGTTAGTTAAGTAGGTGTTAGTTAAGTAGGTGTTAGTTAAGTAGGTGTTAGTTAAGTAGGTGTTCTCTAGCTCAGAGTATAATGTCTCTAGCCCAGAGTATCAGTTCTCTAGCTCAGAGAATCTATTCTCTAACTCAAACTATTTTTTCTCCACAAAAAAAAGAGGAAAGCAATTTTGCTTCCTCTTTACAAAAGTCTCGGTTATTATTCTCTTGAATAATGTTTAAGTGTTTACAATAATTTTCTCTATTATCAATTATTATATCCAAGATGCCGATATGGCAATACTTTTTGCGAGAAAAAAATTTGTTTGCAGAATTTATTTTTTGTTAAATTGAAGTAATTTTTAGTTATTTCTTCTTAATTAAGAGGTTTAAAGTAAGAAAAGTCCTATCTAAAAAAAATTACTTAACCCTTAAATTTACGTGCGGGTATTCTTGTTATTTTTTTTATAACTTTAGCATGGGTAAACGGGAAGCAAAGTAGAAGAAAAGGCTAATTTTACAGGAGGCAAGGTGCGAAGAAAGTTTATTTTTACTTTAGGCAAGGTTAGAAGAGGATAGTTAATTTTTATAAGAGGCAAAGTGGAAGAAAAAATCAATTTTATTAGAGGAAAGGTTAGAAAAAATATTTCTTAGCCCCAAGCAAAATTTTTTGTTACAACAAAAAAAAGCAAAATTTTTTCCACAAAAAGCTAAATTAACTATCTCACCGCAGTAGGTTAAATGATTTTAGCTACTTGCTTTAAACGAAAAAAGGTAAGAGAAATTTTTCCCAAAAAGTACTGTTCTGTTGTTATATTTTTCTTTAAAAAGGGCTTGAAAAAATCTTCTGCATTAGTATATTCTAAGTATAGATACAACAAAAATGAACAACGCAATATCCCATGAACAACAAAAGTCTAAAAGTTTTATTCCTTTGCATTTTAGGAGCTTTTAGCATCCTTAATGCCAATGCTAATTTACAGACTAGCTATTTTTATCAGGCAGGAGTTAATAAGGTTTCAGGGACTACCGCAGAATTTTATCTTAATGGTGTAAAATATTCTGCTTTAATGATGCAAAATTCTGACGGCTACCGTAATGTTATTTTAAATAAAGGCAATGCACCTGACTCAGGAGTATTTTATGTCTTTGATAAAGTAACAGTTAAAGCACCTAAACAAATGCCTCTGCAAGAGATTAATGCTGCTTTAGTAGCATTAAAAATTCCTGTGCAGTTACCTTTAACTGTAGCAGGTAACTTAAATTTTTCTAATTACTAGAAAAGTTTATGCCCATTTTAAATTCAAGTACACCTTAATGCTCTTGGTATTAACCAAGGGCTTTTTTTATGTTCATTAATTAACCTAATTAACCTTATTTAAATTACATAGCTCCATTGTTTATAAGTTCTGGAGATTTCAGCAGTAAAAGGGATTATTCTATTTTTTGCAAAGGACTGTTTTAGTTTTAGCTATTTATCAGGAGAGAGGAGACAGATATAATAGTCTCAGAAAAAGAAAACAAAAAAAATGATAAAAGCTTGAAGCAAAAAGCAATAAAAAAATAAAAAGCTTAAAGCAAAAAATTAATAAAAAATAATTTTTTGCTCCCCAAAAAGAAAATAATTTCCCTAAAAGCTGAATTATTCTTTTTGCCTCTTAGTTAATTTTATCTCTCTACGTTTTTAATAAAACTCTTGAGATTATCAGGGAAAACTAACTTAGTTTAAGTTAAGAGCTTTGATAATGTTTTATTGTTAAATAGGGATTAATGAATTTAACTTAAGATTCTATTGAAAGATAAGCTATTTATCCTTTTCCTTAATTTCTTTATAATAGTCCATGTAAGTTAAGCAAGATAAGAAAACACACAAGACAACAACACAACAACTATCTTGTTTGCTCTTACAGACAAATATAAAACAAAATAAAAAACAACAACACGCAAAAATATAAACAACAAAAACAAACAACAAGGAATCTAGTTATGAAATTAAAATCAGTATTATTATCAACTTTAGTAGCAGCAACAGCATTCGTTTCAATTAACGCAAACGCAAGTACTAAAGATCCAGCTACAGCATACAGTAGCTACTACGCACAAGCACAACAAGCTAACCAAGTAAACAACAACGCTAAAGTAATTACTATTGACGGTGTTGAATACCAAGGTAAAGTAATTAAAGGTGCTAACGGTTTCTTAAATGTATTAGTAGATGGTGAACGTTCACTTGACACAAGAAGCTATACTTTTGCTAAAGGTCAAGTAAGAGTTCCTGCTTCATTTACTGAAGCACAAATTAATCAAGCTTTACAAGCTTTAGATATTGATACTAAAGTATCTACTCTGTCATACTTCCAAATTCAAAATATCTTAAATAGTAAATCTAACTCTTAATTTCAATCTTTTCCATGAAGTGGAATACAACTAATTACTAAGTGAGTCCTCTTAACTTTATAAAAGTTAAGAGGACTTTTTTATTGTTAAATTGTAATAACTAAATAACGAGTCTTTAGAATTTTATTACTCCGAAACAAGGGTAATTTTTAGGTTTTCAAGGTTTTTATTATTGAATATGCTTCAATAGAGTTGTAAAGAAACAGTACTTTATCAAGCAAGTAAAATTGCATATACTAGTATGCAGAAGTTGAACAGAATAATTTTTTCTTCTCTTCTAAACAAATAAAATAAAACAAAACAACACTAAAAAACAAAATTAACACAAATCAACATAGGAATCTAGTTATGAAAATTAAATCAGTATTATTATCAGTATTAGTAGCAACAACAGCATTTGCAACTATGAACGCAAACGCAAGCCCTAAAGATCCAGCTACAGCTTATAGAGATTACTATGAGCAATCAAGACAAGCGAGATTAGACAATAACCAAACTCGAGTAAATAATACTCAAACTAAAACTATTACCGTAGACGGTCAAGAATACCAAGCTAATGTAACTCGTAACATCAACGGTAGTTACAATATCGTTGTTACAGGTAACTCTGGTCAAAGTCAAAGTGTAGGATTTTCTCGTGGTCAATTAACAGCACCAGCATCATTTAGCGAAGAAAATCTTAATCAAGTATTAAAAGCTTTAGATTTTAATACTACAGTAAAAACTTTATCTCACATTCAAGTTCGAGACATTCTATCTAACTAACTTTTTCTGTGCTTCATAACATAGTTATGGAGCATTTTTTTATGGCTGGATTTACTAATTAAAATATTGCTCAGTAAATAAGTTGCTCACTAAATAAAGTTGCTCACTAAATAATTAAGTTAATTTGCTAAATTCCACGCATAAAAAAGAGCTATGGCATTTGCCATAGCTCTCCAACAAGAATTTAAGAGAAAAAATATGCTAGTTTTTCTTAAAAAATTTATCTCGGTAAAAGTTTAACTCACCGATAGATTCTTCGATATCGTCTAAAGCTAAGTGAGTTCCTTTCTTTTCATATTCGTAATTAAATCCCCAGAGGAAATTTAATTGTTTTACCGTTGAAACGTCAATTAACCGATAGTGTAAATGTGCCACAATTTTTGGCATATACTTGGTTAAAAACATTTTATCAGTACCTATAGAGTTACCACATAATGGAGAAGTTCTCACATTTGTGTATTGCTGAATAAAAGCTAGAGTTTGTTCTTCAGCCTGAGCTAAAGTTGTAGTTGAAGCTTTTACTCGCTCAATTAACCCGTTTTTGGTATGCATTTCACGCACGACATCATCCATAGAGTCTAACAGCTCTTTAGGTGTTTGAATTGCTAGCACTGGACCTTTAGCTAGGATATTTAAATCCTTGTCCGTAATAATAGTGGCAATTTCAATAATTTGATCCTTATCAAGATTTAATCCTGTCATTTCAAGATCAATCCATACTAAGTTAGTGTCTTTATCACCTAAGTTACTACTCATAGAGTGCGTCCTTTTTTATAAAAACAATGGCGGTGAGAAAGGGATTCGAACCCTTGATACGCGTTAACGTATACACACTTTCCAGGCGTGCTCTTTCGGCCTCTCAGACATCTCACCTTAGAAAAAAATCGGTTGGCTGTAATTTAAACAGCTGTTCTAGTATATAACAATTTTGCTAAATTTGGAAAAATTTTTTAGAGAAACTGAGTTTTTTCTCGAGATTTAGGGGAATTTAGTGATCCCAAATTGGATTATCACAAATATTGCAATAATATTTTGCAACTTTGCTAGTTTTTCTCTGAAAATTAAAACTATATAATATGCATGTCAAGATAAGAAAGAGATAATTCTTAATCTGATTGACAGTAAACATTAGTGATTACTGAAAGCAAATCAAAAATGTATTGAACTGTAGATTATTTATCTTACAGAGAAAACAATCTATAATATCCATAACAAAATAAACAACATATAAATAATTATTCAAGTTATATCCTCTCTGAGGAAAATAAAACCTTATAGCAAAACTCAAGGTAACACTAAAATACATTCATTCTAAAACAACAAATAAAAAACACAAAACAACAAATTCTGCAAACAAAAAAACAACACTACAAATAAATACAACAAACGAAACTACAAACCAAAAACGAAAGAACAAAAAATATTAAATAAAGTAACAAATAAAACAACAAAAAATATAAAAAGCAAAACAACAAATACAAAAAACCAAACAACAAAAAAACTAAAACAACAAACAAAAAAACAACACTGTAAAAGAACAACAAAACATAGGAATCTAGTTATGAAAATCAAATCAGTATTATTATCAGCTTTAGTAGCAACAACAGCTTTAGTATCAATCAACGCAAACGCAAGCACTAAAGATCCAGCAACTGCTTACAGCGATTACTACAAAATGTCAGCAGCACAAAAAGCAGCTATGAACACTCAAACAAAAACTTTAGATGTAGACGGTAAAGCTATCCAAGCAACTGTAACTACAGGTGTTTCAGGGGTAATGAACATTGCTTTAGGTGATCAACACGCTACTCTAGCTTACTACAACTTAGGTAACATGATTATTAAAGCTCCTGCTTCAATGAGCCTAAACGATATTAACGCTTCATTAAGAGCTTTAGAAGTAAGCAACGAAATTCCTGCAGTAAGTTATGTAATGACTCAAGCAGAGATGAATAAAAAATCATAATTGCTGAATTTATCTTAAGAGTCTTTTAAATTTAGCCCTCTTAATTAAACAATATAAAAAGTTTATAATA
>NZ_NRJH01000084.1 GCF_003585925.1 Psittacicella melopsittaci | reverse complement strand
TAGTTCAACCTGAGGTAGTTGAGCCAGAAGTAGTTGAGCCAGAAGTAGTTGAACCAGAAACAACTGAACAAGTTGAGGCAGAACCAGCTCCAACGCAAAGCTCAAGCGAAGAGGCTACAGGCTTAAAAACACCTGGAGCACAAGTTGACTCAGATTTAGATTTACCTGAAGAGCAATTAGCTTATGAGGGTTTACCTTTAGTGGGTAGTCGCACTGAACCTAAGGTAATTAACGATAAAGGCGAAATAGACTTTTCTTTCTTAGATAGTGAGCCAAGTAAAGTTAAATACCAAGATCCATTTAGTAAAGATCAAAGAACTAAAACAGGATCAATTTTTGGATCAGCACAAAATCATGAGCCAGAGCCTACTCCTGAGCCAGAGGCAGACTCTAAATTAACCCAGGCTTTTGCGAATGCAGGGCAAGGGGCGTTTAATTTAAGTAACCTTATGCAAAAAGCTCAGGAGAAAAAAGCAAGCAATCTCCCTGGTAAGGAAATTCTTTTACCTTCACAAATTTTCGATGATGACAATAAGCAATTAAATGACTATGTGCGTTTTCTCCGTCAAAGTTTAGATAAGGTAACGCATGGAGCTCAAATTCTTGGGCGTCAAAAAATTGCTGATGCTCATAGATACGAAATTAAGCTTCTTCCAGGTGAAGATGCTAAACGCTTTGTTAAAGACTTTAACCGTCGTTTTGATCGCCGTAAGTTAAAAGCAAGCTTTGACGAAAAGAGCCAAAAAATCTACGTTGATAGATTTATAAATACAAGTGTAAACCTCATTGATTTGTTCACTGACTATGAACCAGGAACAAATACCATTGGTGTTGGTCTTGATAAAAATGCTCATCCATTTAAAGTAAAATTCGAACAAAGTAATACTTTAATTGTTGGTTCTTCGAGTGAGGCGAAAGCTAATTTACTCAGCGAGATTATGATGGGGTTAGCTTACACTAATACTCCAGAGCAGATAGAGTTTTTAGCTTATTGTGATGACTCGCGTCATCAAATGTTTAAGTTAAATGACTTACCGCACTTTATTCATCCTGTATTAATGCAGGATCAAGTGCAAGAGTTAATAGCTTTGGTTTATGCCGAGTTAATTCGTCGCCGTCGTCTTTGTACGCAGCTTAATGCAGGTGACTATATTAACTATAATCATTTCTTAAGTTTAGGAAATCTTTATTCGGAAAATAAACTAGATGCTATACGTCCTCTCTATGTCTTTATCGATGGTATAAGTCATATAATGGTAGCACATTGTGTTACTTTAAATGTACCTAACTATACTCTAGCTACTTTAGTTTATCTCCTTAACCAAGGTAAGCGTTATGGCATTAACTTTATTGTAGTGAACAATACCCCTGAGTTTAATGTTCTTAACCGTGAAGATATTAGCCAGAATCAGTTTACTTTACGTGGTAACCAAATGCGAGAGCTAAAAAGTAATGAGTTTATCTTTAATAATCATAAAGATAATATCTATACTTGTGCTACTGTAGATGAACAAGAGATGGTTAATCTCATTGACTTCTGGAATGATAAGGTTTATCAAGGAACAATCGATAGTAATGCTCGAGGTTATAATACCGAAGAATTAGTAACGCCTGAGTTTTATCGTTTTGTTGTAAGTGATGAGCTTATTTTCAGTGGTAGCTTAAAAGACAAGGGTCTAGCTCAGTATCTCAACTATGATCTCAATGGCGAGATTTATAAAGGGATAATAAGCGATCTTGAAGAGCAAGGAACTCTAATTAAGCGTAATGACCGTAATTTTATTAATGGGAATTATGCAGCCTATTTAAAATCTCCTCTAGCTAATACTTTTGCTTTAGGAGATACAGAAACTGTCGACTAGGTCGACAGTTTTTTTATGGGCAAAACTTGCAAATGATA
>NZ_NRJH01000083.1 GCF_003585925.1 Psittacicella melopsittaci | reverse complement strand
ATCACCTATCTAATTTTTTTCATAAAAAAAATGCAGACTAACTAAATAGCTAGTCTGCATTTTATAAAATTAATTTCTCATTATGAGAAGTCTATTTTTCCACGCGAGATTTTAAATAACCAGGAACTAATTCACATTCGAGTTCAATTTGTTCCCTATCACTGCGACTTATATCGTATTTTTCAACAATATCTTCTACAGTTAGGTTTCTAACATCTGTAGCTGACACATCATAACGTTTTAAGATGTCATCAATACGGAGATAACAGGTTGATAATTCAAACGACCAACTTGTTACCGTAATTGCTTCACCTGTTGGTAAAGGAACATCGTTTTCGGTTAAAGCTTTAAGAGAGTCTTCACGAATTAAGTGATCTGTCTCATGATCCTCTAACCAATCGTTATATTTGTTATCAATAACTATCGGTGGATCCACCGCAGGGTTAGTGATATTTAACTCTGGGTTAGTAATGTAAGTAGCATCTGTACGATAGTTAGTACCATTGATCACTGGATTATGATCAATCACACCTGAGTTATCTTTAAACGTAACTGGTTGTCCACTCATAACAGTGTTGTTTGAGATGTTTAGTACATTATTAGTCACCTCGTTACTATCTTTAGCATGAGCCGTAAAGTTAGTTACGTTAATGGTGTTATTAGTAATGCTTGAACTACCATTAGTTGCGTTTGAGTTGAAATCATTACCACTGAAGTTAGAGTTGATAATTGTAATATTCTCTTTAGCAGTGATATTGATTGCTCCCTCAGTTGTAACATTTGTTCCAGTTACATTAACTGATCCATTCGATGAATCAATTGTAACATTTTGTTGAGCTGAAACATTGGTACCATTACCTAAGTTCGCACCTAGGTTACCCGTAATGTTAACTGAACCATTTCCTGCTGTTACGTTAGTTGCGTTAACGTGAGTTGTGCCGTTTTCTGCATCTATGTTAACGCCTGAGTTACCAGAAATATTACTATTTACGATAGTAGTATTTTGTGAAGCAGTAATGTTAACTGTACCAGTTTCAGTTGTTACATTTGAGCCTGTAACATTGATCGAACCATTAGATGCATCAATGGTAACGTCATCAGAAGCCGTTACATTAGTACCATTACCTAGGTTCGCACCTTGGTTACCTGTAATGCTAATTGAAGCGTTTTCATCAGTAGCAGTTACATTAGTCGCATTAACATGAGTTGAACCATTAGACGCATCTACGTTCACTCCTTGTTTACCAGAGATATTACTATTTACGATAGTTGTGTTCTCTTTAGCAGTGATGTTAACTGTACCGCTTTCTACGGTTACGTTCGAACCAGTAACGTTGATAGAACCATTTGCAGAATCGATAGTTACATTTTGCGGTGCTGATACATTAGTACCATTGCCAAGGTTAGCTCCTTGGTTACCTGTAATGTTAATCGAAGCATTAGAATCAGTTGCTGTTACGTTAGTTGCGTTAACGTTAGTAGAACCATTTTCAGCGTCAATATTAACACCTTGTTTACCAGAGATATTACTATTTACGATCGTAGTGTTCTCTTTAGCAGTAATGTTAACTGTTCCGCTTTCTACGGTTACGTTCGAACCTGTAACGTTGATAGAACCATTCGCAGAATCGATAGTTACATCTTGTGGTGCGGTTACATTAGTACCGTTACCTAGGTTTGCACCTTGGTTACCAGTAATGCTGATTGAAGAATCTTCATCAGTAGCAGTTACATTAGTAGCATTAACATGAGCTGAACCGTTAGACGCATCTACGTTCACTCCTTGTTTACCAGAGATATTACTATTTACGATAGTAGTGTTCTCTTTAGCAGTGATGTTAACTGTACCACTTTCTACGGTTACGTTCGAACCTGTAACGTTTACTGAACCGTTCGCTGAGTCAATCGTAACATTTTGTGGTGCAGATACATTAGTACCATTGCCAAGGTTAGCTCCTTGGTTACCAGTAATGTTAATCGAAGCATTAGAATCAGTTGCTGTTACATTAGTCGCATTAACGTTAGTTGTTCCATTTTCTGCGTCAATGGTTACACCTTGTTTACCAGAGATATTACTATTTTCAATTGTAGTATTTTCTTTGGCAGTGATGTTAACTGTACCATTGTTCGCAGTTACGTTAGAACCGATAACAGAAACAGAACCATTTGCAGAGTCAATAGTAACGTTTTGTGGAGATGTAACGTTAGTACCGTTACCTAGGTTTGCTCCTTGGTTACCTGTAATGTTAATCGAAGCATTAGAATCAGTTGCTGTTACGTTAGTTGCGTTAACGTTAGTTGTACCGTTTTCAGCGTCAATGTTAACACCTTGTTTACCAGAGATATTACTATT
>NZ_NRJH01000082.1 GCF_003585925.1 Psittacicella melopsittaci | reverse complement strand
ACAGTTAGCTATGTAATGACACAAGCTGACATGAATAAAAAATCTTAATTGCTGAATCTGATTTAATAGTCTATAAAATGCAAGGCTCTTAATCAGAGAGAGAAAAAAGTTTATAATAGTCTGCGTTGGAAGTTACCCAACTTCCTCGCAACTACTTAAACAACATAAACAACATTCTAGTTAAGTTCTCAACTAAGAGAATAAAAAACACAACAAATAAAAACAACAATACAACAACACAAAAAATAAAACAACAAACTTAACAACAAAAACAACAACTTTTAATTAACAACACACAACAAACAACAACACAACAAAGGAATCTAGTTATGAAAATCAAATAAGTATTATTATCAGTATTAGTAGCAACAACAGCTTTTGCAACTATGAACGCAAACGCAAGTACTAAAGATCCTGCAACTGCTTATAGCGACTACTACACAATGTCAGCAGCACAAAAAGCAGCTATGAATACTCAAGTTAAAACTTTAGATGTAAATGGTCAAGCAATCAACGCTACAATTACCACTGGTGCTTCTGGCGTAATGAACATTGCTTTAGGTGACCAAAATGTTGCTCCTGCTTACTACACTTTAAGTAACCTTGTAATTAAAGCTCCAGCAACCATGTCTTTAAGTGACATTAACGCTTCATTAAGAGCTTTAGAAGTAGGTAATCAAGTTTCTACAGTTAGCTATGTAATGACTCAAGCTGACATGAATAAAAAATCTTAATTACTGAATCTGATTTAATAGTCTATAAAATGCAAGGCTCTTAATCAGAGAGAGAAAAAAGTTTATAATAGTCTGCGTTGGAAGTTACCCAACTTCCTCGCAACTACTTAAACAACATAAACAACATTCTAGTTAAGTTCTCAACCAAGAGAATAAAAAAACACAACAAACAAAAACAACAAAACAAAAAAAACAAAACAACAACTTTTAATTAAACAACACAACAAACAATACACTAATAACACAACAAAGGAATCTAGTTATGAAAATCAAATCAGTATTATTATCAGTATTAGTAGCAACAACAGCTTTTGCAACTATGAACGCAAACGCAAGCACAAAAGATCCAGCTACTGCATATAGTGATTACTATAAAATGGCTGCAGCTCAAAAAGCAGCAATGAATGCGCAAACAAAAACATTAGAAGTTAACGGTCAAACAATTAATGCTACAGTTACTTCTGGTAACTCAGGTACAGTTAATGTAGTTTTAGGTGACCAAAATGCTACAGCTGCTTACTACACTGTAGGTAACGTAACTGTTAAAGCTCCTTCTTCAATGGATGTAGTTACAATTAACTCAGCTTTAAAAGCATTAAATATTGATAGTCAAATTTCTCAAGTTGGTTATGTGATGACACAAGCTAACATGGCGAAAAAATCTTAATATTCATATAAGCAAGTCCGGACCAGGGTTACAAACCCTGGTTTTTACGTTTTTAAAAATACCTCTTTCCCAACTCTCTCTAAGTAGATAGGATACTTCCTGTTAGCTTATGTATTTCCACAAAGACTTTAGCAGTCTTAATCTCAAAACTCCGCTAAGTAAATTAGTTAATTAAGGTTCTAACTTAAATAATCACTCCTCAATGTACCCCCCGAGCTTTTAAAATGTAAAAGAAGATTATTGTTTTGCTATTTAAAGCTCTTCTCTTATTTCTTCAAGTATTACCTCTTTAACCTGCAAGTATTGCTTCTTTTATCTCTAATACTACCTCTCTAATACTGTCTCTTTATCACCCAAGCATTACTTCTTTAACCTCTAGGAATACTTATTTATCCCCCAAGCATTACCTCTTGAACATCCAATACTAAGGCTTTATCCCTCAAGCATTCTTCTCTTTAACTCTCCCCGCTTCTATCTTTTTTATTTAGCAAACTCATGACAAAAAAAGAAAAAATGAACAAAAAAATACTAGCCTAATTCCTTAGACTAGTACAAAAATATCATAGCAATCTCACAAACTTCCTAATTTATTGGCTTTGTCTGTAAGTTAAGTTAATTAACCTAAATATCTTTGCAATCCTGTTAGTTTACTTTACCTATTTGCTTATTTAGCTTTACCCTAAAGCCTTGGCTAGTTTATAAGCATTCTTTTAACTTATTAGCTTTGTCTAAGCCAACTTGAACTTAATAAAGATCTTGGCGTTGGTGTTACTAAATGAGTATGTTTAGGTTTGGTTAGCTTAAATTAATAATCGCTTACCCTGAGTTACCTTAACAAAAAAGTTAAGGTTCTGGCTCAGATAACTCACTTTTTTACCAATAAAAAAAAGCCAGAGCCGAAGCTCTGACTTTTAAGAAAAGTACATTAACCTTTGTTCTCTTCATCTTTGTTAGACACAGCACCACTTACTGGGTTTTCTGCTGGCTTACATTGTTGTTGAGCATTGTTTTCTGCAGTAGCATTTGGATCTACCACACAAACTTCACCGGCTGTACTATTGTTTTGTGTTGGAACTTTTAAGAAGTAGTTTGCAAGTAATTGTTGGTCATCTCTACTTAAAGAGCTGAAATCACTACTTGCTACTAACTTAGGTAAGAAGTCACGAGATTTATCACGACCTGCACCTAAGTATTGGTCTTGTTCAAGTTCAATCCAATCTAGTAATTCTTGTTTGTAACGTGTGATGATATTTCTATTTGATTCATCATTATAAGTTAAATCAGAACCATTAGTGTAACCAGGTTTGAATGCAACATTAGGGTTGCTACTTTCTGCACCTGAGTTCCATACGTATCTACCTACGTCAGCTACAACACCTTCGTGTTGTACTAAAGAATCACCATTAGTATAGCTATCTTTATCAGCTACATTAGGGTTAGTTGTTTCTTCGCCAGAGTTCCAAACGTATAGACCTGAACCAGTTGCGTATGAACCTTTGTTCGCTACATCTGGGTTAGTTGTTTCACCAACTACATCACGGTCGTTATTACCTGTTTGTGCATCAGAACGTTCTGCTGCTTCACCTGCTGGACCAAAGTTGTATAAACCTGTACCAGTTTGGTAGCTGTCTTTGTTAGCTACATTAGGATTATCAGTTTCTTCACCTGAATTCCAAACATATAGCCCTGAACCAGTTGCATATGAATCTTTGTTCGCTACATCTGGGTTAGTTGTTTCACCAACTACATCACGGTCATTGTTACCTGTTTGTGCATCTGAACGCTCAGCAGCTTCACCCGCTGAACCGAAGTTGTATAAACCAGTACC
>NZ_NRJH01000081.1 GCF_003585925.1 Psittacicella melopsittaci | reverse complement strand
TTTAGATTATTTATTTAAAATTTTAAATGAGTTAGCTAGATCTTTTAAGAATAGTTGGTAAGAACCTGGTTTTACCTCAATATTTACACCTAAAGGATCTAAAAGACCTAATTTAGCATCTATAGCTTTAGCTAATTTTTCGGCAATGCTGCGATTAAATTGTGGCTCGCTAAAGATAACTTTAACATTATCTTCTTTAGCCTTTTTATTTAATTCATTAAGTTGATTAATTGAAGGTTCGATATTTACATTAAAGTAAATAGCACCTTTATCTTTATTACGGAAACCATAATCTATCTCAAAGTAAGTATAAGCATCATGGAAAACATAGAAATTATTCAGGTTACTTGGAACAAGTACTTGTTTAATTTCATTGTTAGTCGCATCTAATTCTTGATTAAAGCGAGCTAAGTTAGCGTTGATAATATCTTTTTTATCAGGATAGATTTGAATTAATTTATCAGCAATAACTTGTGCTACTACTTTAGAGATTCTTGGACTAGTCCAAAGGTGATAATTAGTTTCTAGACCTTCATTTGCATGAGCTGAGCCTTTTTTATGCTCGTGATCATGTTTGTGATCATGGTCGTGATCATGATCGTGATCGTGGTCATGGTCATGGTCGTGGTCGTGGTCATGATCGTGGTCGTGATCGTGCTTGTGGTCATGGTCATGCTTGTGATCATGATCATCATCGTGGTGATGATGCACTCCCTTAACTAAAAGTTTTTTAATTTCAGGGATAGAAGCTAACTCAATAACGTTAGCAGGACGAATACGATCATTTTCTAACGCCTTACCTAGACTAATTTCCATATCATCATCGATATAAATTAATAAGTCGGTATCCTTAATAATTGTAAGGTCACGTGGCGTTAGTTGAGCCGAATGAGGAGATTTTGTTGGCGGAATAAGTACTGAACTTGGAGTTACATCCTTAGTAAGATCAGCAACAATAAAACCAATTGGATTGATAGAAGATAATACATCAGCCTCGGCTGTGTTTAAAAATGCGAACGCCGCAAGAGTAGTAGCTAAAAGTGTTTTTTTCATAAAAATTTTACGGAAAAAATTTATATTTGTAAGCCGCAGCTTACCCCAAAATAGTTAGATAAAGATTGAATTTTTTTATTAAAACCGCAGTTTAGCAATCTTTATTTAACTGATATTAATAATACCATAAATGGTACTAAAGAATTAATCTATTTTATTTTATTTTTTGTACAAATTCAAGAATTTTAGCTACAGCAAAATTTGCAAAACTTGCAGTTACTACAGTTGCCGAACCATAACCATTATTACAGTTTAAATTTTGCAGGTCACAAGCTTGTAAATTTGCAGGTAAAGTCATTTGTTCTTGAGAGTACACGGTTGGAACATTGAACTTTTTCTCTTTGAAGCGTTCTTTGTAACCATATTCTCTACGTAAGCGATTTCTTACATTGGCAATTAAAGGATCATGGTGAGTTTGAGTCATATCCGCAAGAGCTACTTTTGTTGGATCAAATTTTCCTCCCGCAGCCCCACAAACTACCAGCTTATATTTGTTACGGCGACAATAGTTAACTAGGGCAGCCTTAACATTAGCATCGTCTATGGCATCTATAACATAAACATTCGGGTTGGCTGTGCCCTCAAGGACAGCTTTTGGCGTAAAAGCATGAGGTTTGATTAGCTCAGCAAGATTTTCTTTTGCCAGAAATCTATCGATAACCTGTACGTCAATTAGCGGATTAATATCTTGACATCTTTGGGCAAGAACTTCTGTTTTTTCTTCCCCTTTGGTAGAGTTTAGAGCAGGAAGTTGACGATTAATATTAGAAACACAAATATCATCAGCATCAACTAAAACTAGCGAACCTATGCCACTACGAGCTAAACTTTCTACTGCCCAAGAGCCTACGCCACCAACACCAATAACTATAACTTGAGTTTGGGCGAATTTAGCTAAATTATCTATGCCATAAAGTGAAGCTATGCCTTTAAATGAACGCCAGAACAGAGGATCAAAGCTTTGTTCGCTATATTTTGGATTTGTGCTAGTCATAATAATTACTTAATTAGTAAGTTTAAAGTTTAAGCTCTCTTATAATTATAAGTGCCAGGTAATACTACCTGGCATAAGAGATTAACGCATGGTAACAAATTCTTCTGAACCTGTAGGGTGAATTGCTACTGTATTATCAAAATCAGCTTTAGTTGCCCCCATACCCATAGCTACCGCAAAACCTTGGATCATTTCATCCACGCCAAAGCCAATGCCATGTAAACCAACAACAACTTCATTTGGTCCTTGCACAATTAGTTTCATAAGGATTTTCTCTGGATGAGAAGTTACAGCGGTTAGCATAGAAGTGAATTTACTTTTATAAATTCTAATTCCATTTGGATTGCTTTGTGGGTCATAAGCTCCATAGGTTTCAAGAGCTTTACTTTCGCACATACCAACAGTTCCTATAGCAGGGTGGCTAAAGATAACCGTAGGGATGTAAGATTTTTTATTAAAGTGATAGTTAGGTTTATTGTTGTAGAGTCTTTCTGCTAACATACGACCAGTTTTAATCGCAACAGGGGTTAGAGCAGGAAGACGTACAATATCACCTATAGCAAGAATATTGCTTTGTGTAGTTTCACTTAGATCATTAGTTACAATATAACCTTGATCATCAAGTTCAACGCCAACTTTTTCGAGGTTGAGACCTGATGTATTAGGTTCACGACCTATAGCCCAAACTAAAAAGTCTGAATCTAGGTTACCGTGATTAGTAACTAAACGAATTTGTCCATTATCTAATTTTTCCACTTTGGTATATTCTGAGTTACCTAAGTGTTTTAAGCCTTGTTGAGCAAAGTTTTCTAAAAGTTCACTTGTAATGTCTTTATCTACCCAACGTAATGGACGATCACCACGAGTTACAAGAGTAGTTTTTACCCCAAAAGAGTTAAGTACACCTGCAATCTCAACGGCAATATAACCTGCCCCTACAATAACAGCACTTTTTGGTAATTCAGTTAAAGCAAAAAAGCCGTCAGAATCTGTACCTAGTTCTGCACCTGGGATATTTGGGTATACCGCTTTACCACCAGTTGCAATGAGAATACGTTCAGCACTATAAACTTTAACCTCGCCTTGAGCATCGGTTACTTTAATATGGTGTTGATCTTCAAATTGACCCCAACCATTAATTAAAGTAACTTTATTATTGTTAAATGAATTATTGTACGAAGTGTGAATTCGTGAAATATATGCTTGACGAGCTTCAACTAGTTTAGCAAAATCTAAGTTGTCTACACTTGTAGCAAAACCATAGTCTTGGCTTAAAGTTTTAATTTGTTGGTATAAATTAGCACCATTCCAAAGAACTTTTTTTGGCACACAACCAACATTCACACAAGTACCACCAAGGTCTTTAGCTTCAATTACGCCAACTTTAGCTCCGTATATAGCAGCACGATTTGCTGTAGCAATACCGCCACTACCTCCACCTAGAACTAATAAGTCAAAATCGTATTTTCCTTGCATATAATTATTCCCGTTGTTTTGTTATTCTACTTCTACAGTATGATAGGCTGCACAGCCCAGTTCACCTGTTTTTAAAGCTTGTTTGTGTAATTTTCTAGAAACTGCCACATAGACGTTATTACCTCCAATTTGGACTTTTTCTCCACTATTTTGAGGTTTACCATTTTCGTCTAAACGTAAAACAAAAGTTGCTTTCTTCCCTGTGGCACAAATAGTTTTAAGTTCAACTATTTCATCAGCCCAAGCGAGAAGCCAAACTGATCCTGTAAAAGGCTCTCCTAAAAAGTCTGTACGTATGCCATAACATAGTACAGGTATATTTTGATAATCAACTATATCAGATAACTGCTTAACTTGTTCTGCAGTTAAAAATTGTGCTTCGTCAATTAGAATTGCCCCGATAGGAAGATTGTTCCCACTTTGGTCTTTTAAGGGTAGATCCTGAGCAGCTATGTTTTGCACAGCTTGGATCATATTAGTTTCATTGTTAAAAGGATATGCCCTTTCACGTATACCTAAACGAGATGTAACAAATAATTCTTTATTAGTCAAATTCCCATCAGCATCCCTATTATCTGCGTGGTAATTAAAAAGAATAGTATTAAAGCCTCTTTCTTTATAGTTATATGAAGCTTGTAACAAATTTGTGCTCTTACCCGCATTCATGGTTGAGTAATAAAAGAATAGTTTTGCCATATCAATATCTTTAAGTTAGAGTTAAAATATTTTTATCTGTAAATTATACACCAATCTCAAATAGTATGCATAGTAACAAGAAAAAGGTAGGAGCTTAGTCCTACCTTTTTTTCTCGTTCGAATAATTTAATTAAGCAAAGTGTCTTACTTCACCGTGACCTTCTAAGTTATCTACACAACGATGACATAAGTCTTTATGATGTTCGTCAGTACCAACAGAAGGGTCTAAATGCCAACAACGGTCACATTTCGGTTCGTTGTATTTGTGTGCTTCAACCGCAAATTTCTCAGCTTCAACTGGAGATTCTGCTAAAGGTTTAACATTTAATTTAGACACTAAGAATACGTATTTAGATTCACTTCCTAAAGTTTCTAAAGCTTTAACTAAGTCTTTAGCTTCAGGTGAAACATATAGGGTTAACTCAGCATCTAACGAAGAACCGATTGTTTTGTCTTTACGTAACGCTTCTAGAGCCACGTTAGCTTCGTAACGTACGTCTAAAAGTTCTTTCCATTGTGCATCACTTACTGCAGTGTCATTATCTACTAATTTATCGAAGTAGTAAGCTGTAAATACATATGGATCTCTTTCACCTGGTAAGTGTTCCCAAGCTTCTTGAGCAGTAAAGCTAAGAATTGGAGCCATCCATCTTACTAAAGCTTCAGCTACATAGTACATAGCTGTTTGTGCAGAACGACGTGCTAGGCTATCTTCTTTTAAGGTATAGATACGGTCTTTAACTGTATCTAAGTAGAATGAACCTAAGTCTACAGAACAGAATTGCATTAATGTTTTAACAATTAAGTGTAATTCGTAGTTCTCGTAGTTATTGCGCACTTGTTCTTGATATTTTTTCGCTAATGAAACTACATAACGGTCTACAGATAACATTTGCTCTGTAGGTACGGCATGTTTAGCTGGATCAAAACCGTTTAAGTTAGCTAATAAGAAACGCATAGTATTACGAATACGACGGTATTGGTCAACTGAGCGTTTTAAGATTTCATCAGATACACGGATATCTGAAGTGTAATCTGTTTGAGCTACCCATAAACGTAAGATGTCAGCACCATATTTCTCGTTAACTTCTTGAGGAACGATTACATTACCTAAAGATTTAGACATTTTTTGTCCGTTACCGTCAACGATAAAGCCGTGTGTAAGAACTTCTTTATAAGGAGCTTTTTGTGTTACCCCTGCACCGATACAAATTGAAGACATGAACCAACCACGGTGTTGGTCAGAACCTTCAAGGTACATGTCTGTTGTATTGCCTTTGAATTCTGGACGTAGTTTAACCACTGTTTGGCTAGTAGATCCAGAGTCAAACCATACATCTAAAGTATCTTTTGCTTTAGTGTATTTATTTGCATCTTCGGCACCAAGTAACTCTTCATTACTTACATCCCACCAAGCTTGGATACCATCTTTTTCAACTAATTTAGCAACTTTTTCAATGATTTCTAAAGTTTGTGGGTGAAGTTCACCAGTTTCTTTATTTGTAAATACTGGAATTGGTACACCCCAAGTACGTTGACGAGAGATACACCAGTCAGGACGACCACTTACCATGTTTTCGATACGTGGTTGACCCCATGCAGGAATCCATTTAACTTGTTTGATTTCGTCTAAAACGTTTTGACGTAAACCTGCTACATCCATACCGATAAACCATTGTGGTGTTGCACGGTAAACAACTGGTGTTTTGTGACGCCAACAGTGTGGGTATGAGTGGTGGATTGAAGATTTATGTACTAAACGACCTGCATAAGCTAATTCTTTAATTACAGGAACATTTGCATCAAAGATTTTTAAGCCTGCAAATTTAGGCACATCAGCTTTGAATTCTGAATCATCATTGATGATATTAGCTAAGCCAATGTTGTATTTTTTACATACTTCAAAGTCTTCAAGACCGTTATCTGGAGCAGTATGTACTAAACCAGTACCTGCATCTAGACCTACGTGGTCACCTAAGATAAATGGTACATCATGACCAAATAAAGGATGTACGAAAGTTAATAATTCTAAGTCTTTACCTAATACAGGGTTGCCTACAACTTCGTATGATTCAAAGTCACAAGCTTTTGCTACAGCTTCTACAAGCTCTTTAGCTAAAACAAAGTATTTTGCTTCTGCAAAGTATTGGTTATTTTTAACTGTAGCTTTAACTAGAACATATTCAAATTCTGGGTTTAATGAGATAGCACGGTTACCAGGAATTGTCCATGGAGTTGTTGTCCAGATCATTGCAAATGTAGGTACACTTGTGTCTGTAACACCAAATTTCTCATTAACTGCTTTAGCATCTTTTGCTTCAAATGCTACATAGATAGATTCTGATTTTTTATCACGGTATTCTACCTCAGCTTCAGCAAGAGCAGATGCACAGTCAACACACCAGTAAACTGGTTTGTGACCTTTAAACATGTGACCATTTTCAACTAATTTACCTAAAGTACGGATAATTTCTGCTTCCGTATCAAAGTTCATAGTTAAGTATGGGTTATCCCAGTCACCTAATACCCCTAAACGTTTAAAGTCACGACGTTGTAACTCAACTTGTTCTAAGGCATATTCACGACATTTTTGACGGAATTCTTTTGCATCTACATTAACACCAGGTTTTCCTACTAAGCCTTCTACTTTTAATTCAATAGGAAGACCGTGACAGTCCCAACCAGGGATGTATGGAGAATCGTAACCTTCAATTGTTTTTGCTTTAATTATAATATCTTTTAGAATTTTATTAAGTGCGTGTCCTAAGTGGATAGTACCATTTGCATATGGAGGACCGTCATGAAGAATATACATAGGACGGTTTTCACGAGACTTACGAATTTGTTGGTATAACTCATCTTTATACCATTTTTCTAACATTTGTGGTTCGCGTTTTGGTAGCTCACCACGCATCGGGAAATCTGTTTGTGGCAGATTTAAGTTGTAGTTATTTTCGCTCATAATTTTTTAAATTATTTAAATTCAGAATAAAGATATTAAGAAAAAAATCTTTGTAGGAGAAAATACTAGTATAAAAATATACTAATACTTCTACTAACAAAGTATTGAATGGGTACGTTTTGGTTGGTATGTTTTCTTCTGCTATTTAATATTACCATAAAGCAAACATATTCGACAAGCATTTTAACTGATTTTTTTTACTCTAATAAATAGAGGACGTAAGATACGTCCTCTATATTATAGTTACTTGTTTGCCCCAACTCTTAATTGGTTCCAGTAAGAATTGTAAACTTCTAATAGTTTATTACCTAAGTCTTGGTTTAAAGTAGCCTTTTCAAAAACCCATTGTGGTGGGAAAAGAATTGGTGAATTTTGCCATTCGATTGGTAATAAATCTTTAATGTGGGCATTTGCTGGTTGGAAACCTAGATTTTTTAAGATTTCTACAGCGTTTTCAGGTTGAAGCATAAAGTTAATGAACTCATATGCTGCGTCAATATTTTTTGCTCCGTTTGGAATTACAAATGAGTCGATAAACTGAACAGAGCCTTCTTTTGGCCAAACTACAGTTAAGTTTGGATCATCTAAAGAACCTCTAAATGCAGAACCAGTCCAAATAATACCTGTGCGAACTTCCTGGTTAACAAATGGAACTTCAGGTGCATCTGAGTTAAAAGTTTTAACTTTTGGCATTAATTGAAGTAAACGCTCATATGCTTCTTTAATTTGTTCAGTATCTGTAGTATTAGGATCATATCCCAGACCTTTTAAAGTTAAAGAAAAAATATCGCGTTGATCGTTTAATAGCATTATATCCGTAAACTCAGGCTTCCATAAATCATTAATAGATTCAATGGTTAGGTTCGGTGCATAAGATTTATCAATACCAATTGTGGTAAAACCATAAGTGTAAGGAATAGAGTATTTATTTTCTGGGTCAAAAGGTTTGTTTAACACTTCTGGTAATAGATTATCTACTTGCAGTCTTGATAAATCTAGAGGTTGGATTAGGTTTTCAGCAATTAAGCGAGCTACAAAGTGATTTGAAGGAACCACTATGTCGTAAGGTTGCGAAGAATTGCTATTTAATTTTAATTTAGCATACATTTCTTCGTTACTTTCATAAGTTGTGTAAACAACTTCGATTCCTGTTTCCTTTGTAAATTTGTTTAATAAGTCACTAGTAATATACTCGGTCCAGTTATAAATATACACTTTTTGTTTAGGTGTATTAGAATTTGTAACTGAGTCGTCGCTACCTTTGGTAGCAAAAGTATAACCAACTATTGCAATAATTGCGAGAACAATAATAGATAGAATAATTTTAGTCTTGTTCACAAAGTATCTCTTAAAGAAAAAAATTAATAAAAAATGGATACTAGGATTACTAGTAAAC
>NZ_NRJH01000080.1 GCF_003585925.1 Psittacicella melopsittaci | reverse complement strand
TATACGGTATTTATTCCATAAAAAATATAATAAAATTATTTAATTAATTAAAATTAAATTGGAGGTTAAATAGCCTTTTAGGGTAAAATTCTATCAAAAGATAGTTTTTTGAGTAAATTTGCTATTTGGGCAATTTTGCCTCATTTTTGCTAAAAATTAGATTTAGGCAAAAATTTAATAAAATTAGCAATTGCGATTTTACTCCAGATTTTTAAATTACAAATTAAAAGCTAACTTTTTGATATTTCTAAGGTTTAGTTCTAGTCGGCGCTTGAAGTTTAAAAAGAGCTTTAGCAGTTCAATTATCTAGGTTTAGCTTACTTTTGTTAGTTTTTGCCCTAAAAGTGAGTTTTAGTTCATTTTTCCTAAAAATAAATTACAAATTTTACGCTTAGTTATTGATAAATAATTTAATTTAGCCCTTTTAAATTTCTTGAGCCTAGATGTATTTTGTTCGCATTGCTTAGGTTAACTCTTTGATTTATCGGGGCTTTTTTCTCTTTTTGAGAAAATTGCCAAAAACAGTCTTTTTAAATAGACGTATATTTGCCCCCTATATTAAATTACAAATTTATAAGTTAAAATCTTGATTAATAGAGCTTATTGTGAGGCATAGGGCTTGAATTTAGCTTTTAGGCATTTTGATAGAATTGGTGATTTTTGATAGGAAAGTAAGCAAAAGGGGTATTTTGCCATCAAGGGCAAAAAAATAATTACAAATTGACCTCGATTTTGCTTGCAAATGAAAGGAAAATATAAACTAAAAAAGTAGCATATGCAAGAATTTGTCAGTTTGGGCAAATTTTTTTTCAGGACAAAAAAGCAATTTTTAGGGGTAAAAAAGCCCTTTTTAGACCTGGGCAAAAGAGCTAAAATGGCCAAGTTATGACCAATTTTTGTAAAGTTTTGTCCAGTCGAAAAAGATACAAAAATATATAGTTTGCTTTTGATTTTTAAAACAAAAACGCAAGAGCAAAAATGCACAAAATGTGTCAAAACCCCGTTTTTTGATCCCACTGTAAAAGTATAAAGAGATATTTAAATAATCTAATAATAATAAAAAAAATAAGTTGGAAAAATTTTTTGAAGTAGGGCAAAATATAAGAGTAAGTTCAAAAATTAAATGCTTACAGAAAAACATTTCGGAATATCCAATTCATGTGAAAGGACTTCACGACTATTCTTGATTTGGGAATTTATACTCCTTTAACTAAGGCTAGCGCCTCATCTTGATTTTATTCTAAATTGTACTTTGGATTAAGTTCTAAAAGAATTAATCGAGGCGTGAAAAAATGAGAAAGTGAAACTATTCAAATTTTTTCATCACAAGACTCCGCATGGTTAAAAAACTCGTGCAATGGTTTTTATCCATCACGCTTTTTTACAAGCTAACCAAATTTTGTGCATAGCACAAAAGAGTCTAGATACGTTTTACTAAGTCTTAAAGACGGTGACCTCTTCTAGGTTCACTTGTTCTACGCGAGCAAGGGAAATTTTAGAATTGCAGTTCTTTAAGAAACTGGTAAACCCTAAAGTGACTTTTGCATAGGGTATATGCAGGGGAAAGTGCAAGTAACTTACTTGTATTTTTAAAGTTCTCATGGGGACATGAGCCAGACTTGAGCAACCAGGTTTGCGACTTTAGGAATTACGTTGGTGGCAACCAAGCTAGGACTAATTACCCTAGACAGCTTTTTTTGAGCTCGTAATTAACTTACTCACTACTATTCTTATTTTCATTTCAATCACTTTCTTATTGCCTTAGCCTAAAGAGTATTATTACTTGTTAATAATCTCTTTAGCAGAATAGAGACTAAAAGGGCTCAGTAGGATAAAACAAGCCTAACTCACCAGAGGCTTGCTTTTACTGCACCTATTGTAGAACTAAAAACTTGCTCTCTCTATTATGAAACAAATGCTAAAAGCTTGAATAATACAGATGTTTGACCTTCTGATCTCGAGACCTACTTAGTTGAATTTACCTAAGTACGAGTTAGGAACTAGTCTGAGGAGACTATTCAAGTGACATATAAATTCTTTAGGACTTTTACTTACCTTAACACGCTGGCTTAAGCTGGGAAGCTTAAGAATTAAGGAACATACAACTATTCTATGAGAAGGCTAATGGACAAGGGTTCCCGAAAACCTGGAAGGTTAGCGAGGGGCAACCCCAAACAAGGTAACTAGTAATTATCTTGGGGCATAGTTTAGTTTAAGACAAAGATAATTAAACCACCAAGTTGGTATAAACCATCAAGTCGGTAATTAGTATTTTTTGCTCCTTATGTAGTATGCGGTAATTATGAGAGTTAGCTTGCTAACCGATTACCCGTAAAGTGGCGTGATATGCTTTACGTTGTTAAGGTTAAAAGCCAGCTGTACCTATTTTAAAGCTACTGAGAGTAGCCTCTCAAGCATGGGCTTTTTTTAGGACAAGTGGGCTGCAAAAAGCAAAAGCAAAGTTGTGTACTGTATCGCCGCCTCGAGCCGAGCTCGGCCGCGACCACTACCCCTAAAGTAAGGATTTTGTTTCTCTTTCCTGATAAATTTCCCTATCTTTATCACCCGTCGACATTGCCAAACTTAGGTGGGGATAGATATAACAGCTCAGTCTTCATTAAGACCCTGTTCCCTGTCTTGAACTTTTAGGAGCTTCCTAAAGACCATTTATGCTGAGGGCATTCATGAATTAAAAACTCTAATCTGAGAGTTATTGATATCTTTATTTTTCCCATTTGTTTTTTATCTATGTCAGGACATAGATCGTAAATTAACTAGTTAGTCTCGCTTGTTACCCGCAAGTAAAGATTAAAGGTTGCGGTTAATTTACTGGGCTTTAAAAATTGGCAAGGAGTAAAGCCCCGAAAAAAAATCGCCAGGTTTTTTCTTGAATAGACCTCACATGCTTTTTATTTTAAAAAAGTTAAAGGATTTGTACGGCTCCTCGTGTGCCTAGATTTTCGGCTAGGACAAATCTAAATGTGAGTAACAACCCCGGAATTTAATCAATGTTTTTTAGTTGGGAGAGCAACTGAGTGCGTCCTTCTTTTTTGTGTGTGGGATTTTTTTGACGGAATATTTTTGCAAAAAAGAATAAGACTAATCTCGGTGGCAACAACAATTAAATGGTAAGTGCTTGAGTTTTGGCAAGACTCAAGATCAACTCAGAGTTAAGGTTAATGCTTGGTGGCGTTCAGGTTTGGGCAAGCCAAGCAAACAGAGTGAGCGATTCGCAGTTAAAAGAACATTGGCGCCCAATGGACTTTTTTACTTAACTCCTTTGTTCCCTTGTCGGGGGATAATACCTTAGCTTAAACAACTTTTAAGTACCGGAAAATAATCATTTTTTGCCTGCTTAGAGAGCAATTTTATTCTTAGTTTTACGCGCTAAAATCTTAGACAAGGGCAATGCAAAGTAAGGTAGGAGCAAAGCAACTGTTTTGTAATCCCCTCGACTCCCTCTTACTTGTTGATGATGGAAAAACTACGAAGAAAAGTTGTGGACTTTAAGCTGATGTTTAAGCTTTCGTGCCTTGCAGATTCAAGCAAGAAGTTAAGCATAATCTGGTTTAACTGGCAAGCTCGTGGAGTAAAGTTAAATCAACTTAGAGCAAGTTTGACTCATTTCTCAAGCTTGAACTAAGGTGAAGTAAAGAATATTTAAGTAAGTGAAAGTTAGGGTAATTTAACTAAACTTAGGTAAGTTTACATAGCTAACCTTTTATCAAAGGTGTAAACAAGCTTAAGGGCGTTAAAGCTTGGTAACAAGTTAAGCCCCGTGAACTAGAAGGTGCAAGTAGGTTAAATCGCTACATTTGTCCATGGCCTCTTACTTAAGCCCGAAAGGCGTTCTTTTTTATTGTTGTTTAGAGCAGTTCTATAATCCATAAAGGCTGACTTTAAACACAAATTCAGGTTGTTCAATTGCCATTAGTATTTTTTTGTGTATTGCCATGAGGATTTGGCAGAGTAACCTCTGCCGTAAAATAAAATAAAACAAACCATAAGAATTTGCGATTTTTGCAAAATAAAATAACGCCTCATCTAATCTAAACAGGTAAAAGCTCTAAAGCAAAACCTAAGCAAAGCTCGAATAATTTTTTTTAGTTAAGCTGAGTTTTAGGCAAGGTTAGGTGAGGCAAACAAACTTGAATTAATTTGCGCATATAGGGCTATTTTTAGCGGTGTATTTTTTAGCTAGGATAAAACCCTAGAGCAAGTTAAACTTGCTCTCTATTGGCAAAATAGAGAAGCTTAATGGCAAATTATTGCCAACTTGGTTCTTTGGGTGTCTGTGTGTTTTGCAGGGGCAAGAAGTTAATAAATTAAGCCCAATAAAAGCAAAACTAACCCAGACAAACCAACCAAACAAAAACAAAGCATAACAAAACCATCAAATCCAAAACCCTAACAAAAGAAAAACTTAGGCATTAGTTAAAAGTTAAAACTTAAAAGTCTATATTTTTTTTTCATGGGGAGTAGAGTTTTTTAAATTTAGGTATAACTAAATTTATTACTTTATTCTTTGCGAGTAGCAAATCAAGCTGGCTAATTTTTAATTAACCAGCAAGCAAAAACAAAAATATCGCTCTTTATTTACTCAAAAAAATGCTTTTAGCTTGCTAAAAGATCAGTTTATTTGAGTTAGCTATTTCTTTAGCTATACAACTAGCTCTTTTTAGGAAATAGCCTCTAGGTTCAGCTTGGCTGAAGTTAGAATTTTTTGTATTCGAACTAAATCTCTAGTTGGAGAAGATCACAACTAGCGGTTTTATTACATAGGATCTTCCCTTATAGCTCATATTCTTCTTAAATTAATACTCATAAAGCAAAGAAGGTGAGTTAGTCACAAGTGCTCGATTACTTTAGGAAAGAGTACGGCTAGGCTATACCCCAAATTTTATGAGTAGACTAAATGCTAATGCATGAATTAGTTAGGAAAAGTAGTTAGCAAGTGTTTTTTTAGTTTAGAGGCAGTTTTTTAATCTGTCCTTTTAATTAAAGAGGCAAGTAACTAACTTGTACTTTATCTATAACTCCTTACTTTTTAGAAGATTTGAAGCGTTTAAATAGTGCTCAAGAGGCTTTACTCTGAGTACAGGGTATTTATACGCTAAAAATTAGATCAAAGTAAGGTAGAGAAGTTTTTTTTGCATGCTTATTCAAAGTGCTCAAGGTGCTCAAGAGGCAAGCTCAGATTACGGGGTAGCTATACTATAAAAAGCAACAAAATCTCATTATCT
>NZ_NRJH01000008.1 GCF_003585925.1 Psittacicella melopsittaci | reverse complement strand
GAAGTTCCATTCATAATAATCGAAGTTTCTTGGGTAAAAGAATCACGCAGAGCTTGCCCTAAGAACTCGTAACTTGGATCTTGCTGTTGGAAGTACTGCAGTGCTTGGTTTAACACTTCAATATCTGAAGTTTCTAAGCTTTTTATTTGCGAGGCAGTTAACTTTTTCATTTGCGTGAAAAATTCCTCATAGAAGGCTTCTGACTCTGCAATTTTTTGTGATTTAAGCATTAATACTGGTTTGATATTGATCTTAAGATCAGCAAAGAGAAACTTGCGATATTCACTAATAATTAAAGCAATTAAAGCTCGCGTCCATAAGTCAGTATCACTAGCAAGGTTCTTAAAGTCTTTAGTGTAACCACTTGTTCTAAAAGCAATTAATGGATAGTTGAAGACGATCTTATCACGATACTTTTCTAGCACATTAGAGTCTTTTAAGTCACAAGTGGCCGTAAACTCAAGCATCATACTGTCTTTATTTTGGCTTAAAGCCGTCATTACTGAAGTTTCCCAGCTTTTTGTAGCTTGGAGTTCATCTTTTGTTGGCTTTTTAGTGCTTGAGTTTATATGGTGACTTTCATCAGAAATAAATACAACTTGATGATCCTTGAAATCTTCGTAAGTAATTGAGTTTTCTTTGGCAAGAGCTAAATCCAAGTGTAGTTTTTGGGTAGTAGTAAAGATAATCTCAATGTCATCATCGAGATTATTCCCACTAAAGTTAGTTACTTTTTTTATTTTGATTCTCTTGCCTAGTGATTCGATTACCTCATTAAAAAGATACTTGCTCGAAGTAGTGTTAATAAAGTTCTCGATTGTTTTTTCAAGAACGTTAGTTTGATTAACAAAAAAGAGAAACTTACGATATCCCTTGGTATAGAGATAAAGAATAAGTCCAGCCATAATCACCGTTTTTCCACTACCTGTTGCCATGTGGAATAAAGTATGAACCTGCTTTTCCTTTCTTAGTTGCTCGTTTTCATAGTAGGTTACAAAGCTTTTAAAAGCTTGTTCTTGGTATTCACGCAGAGCAATTCTTGGTGCTAAACCAGTTTGGATTATTTCAGGGACTTCGATTGTGTTGTCATACTTAAGTATGGTCTCAAGTTCTTCATATAAAAATTTCTTGCTCATCCTATTGTTCCTCATAGAAAGATTTCTTTGTCATCCTACTGTTCCTCATAGAAAGATTTATTAAATTGTTTATCACTGTCACTTACAGCAAAGTCAGAATCTGCAATATCTTCGTAGTTGACGTACAATTTATTTTTGTTAATTAATCTAATTAGAGCTTGTTTCTTGTCTGCTAAAGTAAGTTCAGCAAACTCAGAATCAGCAGAATTTAATTCTTCTTGCGTTAAGTAAGGAATAATTCTCGAATCAGTATAGATTAGTTGCTTAATCTCATTGATGTTAGATTCATCAGCTTGATCTATTTGCTTAATTAAAGCATTAGCATCTTCGAGAAGTTCACAGTAAACAAAGGAACCGCCACCTTGCCAGTTGAGATCTTTAGAAACACCGCCTTGCTCGCCTTCAATAACTTTTTGGAGACGTGGAACAGTAATATCATGAATATAATCCATTTGTTCAATGCTGATATAGCGACGTCCCATTTTATGAGCAACAGCTGCAGTAGTTCCCGAACCAGCAAAGAAATCTAGAACTATCTCACCTTCATCAGAACTCATTTCAATAATTCTTGAAATTAATCTCTCAGGCTTTTTACCATTTTTAAAATCGACCTTACCTTCTCCAGATATTCCATTCCAAAGTATGTCGTCCCATAAAGATCCTAATTCCTTAGCAATAAATTTATTTCCATTAATGTCACGTATATTCTTAGAATAAAAGCGTACCATTCTTCCATTCATACAAATAATGTCTTCATTTTCAGGTCTTTTATATACTTCAAAATTAGTCTCTTTTGATTTATCTAAGCATGTTTTTAAACTAGTACCAGGATTTTTAACTGAAATTGTTTGAAACATTCTGTGAGAGTTCTCTATAGCAAAGTTATTTATATCTTTTTGAGAAATCTTACTAAATGGTAAATTAAATACCTTCTTAATTTCTTCTTTTACAGATCCAATAATCCATTTATGAGGATTCTCTTCTTCTGGATTTAAGATGATCTTGTTATATCCTGTATCATAATCTCTTGAAACAAAGATTCTTTTGTATTTTCTTTTAGAATATTCTTTTGCGTAATAAAGTCCATATTCACAATTCTTTGGCATGAATGGATTTTGGTATTCATTAGCAGCACCTACATTTGCTTTAATTTCTACGTACTGAATGAAATCCTTCGCACCAAATATTTCATCACATAGAATTTTTAAATAAGCTAATTCATTATCATCGCATTGAATAAATATTACCCCGTCATCACTTAATAATTTTCTCGCTAACTCTAGACGGTTTTTCATAAAAGTTAGCCAAGTTGAGTGGTTAAATGAGTCGTTATAGTTAAAAGAATCGTTACCTGTGTTATAAGGTGGGTCAATGTAGATACACTTAACCTTTCCTTCATAGCGTTTTAACAGACTTGCTAAGGCAATGAGATTATTCCCTTTGATAATGAGGTTGTCATCATCGCGTAAGGTAATATTTTCTTCGATACCTTGAGCAGTATATCTTTTAGCTGCTGTAAAGACTTTAGGGGCAAGCATACGATTAATTTCATCACTTGCAATGAGCTCGTGATAAAACTTCTCTTGTCGTTTTTGCTCATCCTTGTCCTGCCCTCCTTCGAGGACACAGTCTTTGTAAGGAAAGTCTAAAACTACATCATTGCTTTTGGAGATAAAGTCACCTGCTGAGGTAAGACCGATTTTATTGGAATAAGAGGTATAAGAGTCTGGTAAAAACTCTTTTGCTTCAAGAAAGCGAGTGAATTTATGCTTATCAAAAACTAATGTGCCGTTCACGTCTTTAAAAAACTCTTCTTTTACTCTTTGATTGCTCAAAAGAAGCTCTAAAAACTCGCCGTCAAGGGACATAACATCATGGTAAACTTTTGCTTTTAGGAACCTTCTATTTATTTCACCTTGTTGAATTGGTTCTGCAACTTGATATTTCTTTTTACTTACTAAGAGGTTGCTAACTATTTCAAAAATATTTTCTTGCATTAAGTAGTCCGAATCTAAAAATTATCACCTAACTAAGAGGAAAAACTTTAAGCTAGCTAAAAGGGGTAGCAAAGTCTTATAGCCTTCTAATACTTTGTTACCTATAATGATTTTTAGCTTTTACTTGAGTAAAGTTTTCCTTTTAGCTCCACGCAATTTGCTATAACTGTTTAAGTCAATTTTTTACGCTTGAGCAAATCTTCTAGCCTCACTTACGCGTTAATTTCTTATTAGGTAGTAAGTGAGATTTATCTTATATATCTCAAGTTCTTCATATAAAAATTGACTTGTAATCCTACTGCTCCTCATAGAAAGATTTACTAAATTGTTTGTCACTGTCACTTACAGCAAAGGCAGAATCTGCAATATCTGCGTAGTTGACGTACAATTTATTTTTGTTAATTAATCTAATTAGAGCTTGTTTCTTGTCTGCTAAAGTAAGTTCAGCAAACTCAGAATCAGCAGAATTTAATTCTTCTTGCGTTAAGTAAGGAATAATTCTCGAATCGGTGTAGATTAGTTGCTTGATCTCCTTGATGTTAGATTCATCAGCTTGTTCGATTTGCTTAATTAAAGCATTAGCATCTTCGAGAAGTTCACAGTAAACAAAGGAACCCCCCCCTTGCCAGTTGAGATCTTTAGAAACACCGCCTTGTTCTCCTTCTATTACTTTTTGTAGTCGTGGAACAGTAACATCTGTGATGTAGTCCATTTGTTCGACACCTATGTACTGAAGTCCCATTTTATGAGCTACAGCACAAGTAGTACCACTACCTGTAAAGAAGTCTAATACAATGTCATTGTTTGTAGTATTAAAGCGAAGTAAGTATTTTAAAAGACTCTCTGGTTTAGAGTATGTAAATACTCTATCCCCAAACAGTGCTTGGATTTCTTTGGTAGCCTCTTCATTGGTTCCTACGCCACACTCAACTTTTGATATTATGTTTGAAGGTCTTTTTATTCTTGTACCTTTTCGTGCATATCGTATAGAAAAGATATTATTTTTTACGATAAATTCTGTACCTAAACTAATTTCCTTTTCTATTGTTTCTTGAGTCCATTTAAATCGAGCTGTTAGGATAATGTCAGTGGTATTAAATCCATTTTCTACATTTACTTGTTCTTTTAACTCAAGCTCATCTTCTTTGATTGGGTTTATAATTTGATTTCCCTTATGGAATTTAACGCTGCCTGGTTTAAAAATTAGGGTTCTTAAACTATTAGAACTATTAATTAGTGGACAATCTCCACCTTCCATTTCTCCACCGTTAAATTCAGGAATAATCTCTTTTCCGTAGCAAAGGATATATTCTAATTTTTTTCTTACTTGTTTGGATAAAGATGGAGGAGTTGATGTTTTCATCCACATAAAATTGCAGATAAATTTATGTTGAGAGAACACTTCATCCATTAAAACTTTTAAATAGGCTTGTTCATTATCATCACACTGAACAAAGATTACCCCGTCATCACTTAATAATTTTCTCGCTAACTCTAGACGGTTTTTCATAAAAGTTAGCCAAGTAGAATGATTAAAGGAATCGTTGTATAGGAAAGAATCGTTACCTGTGTTATAAGGTGGGTCGATGTAGATACACTTAACCTTTCCTTCATAGCGTTTTAACAGACTTGCTAAGGCAATGAGATTATTCCCTTTGATAATGAGGTTGTCATCATCGCGTAAGGTAATATTTTCTTCGATACCTTGAGCAGTATATCTTTTAGCAGCTGTAAAGACTTTAGGGGCAAGCATACGATTAATTTCATCACTTGCAATGAGCTCGTGATAAAACTTTTCTTGTCGTTTTTGCTCATCCTTGTCCTGCCCTCCTTCGAGGACACAGTCTTTGTAAGGAAAGTCTAAAACTACATCATTAGTTTTGGAGAGGAAATTTCCATCGTGGGTTAGACCAATTTTATTGGTGTAGGTAGTGTAGGAATCGGGTAAAAATTCTTTAGAATCAATAAATCTGGTAAATTTATGACTATCAAATACTAAAGTACCCTTAATATTTTTGAAAAATGCGTTTTTTACTGTGTCATTGCTTAAAAGAAGCTCAATTAACTCTTCTTTTAGCGTTACAGCATCACGATAAACATGTGCTTTTAGCAGCCTGTTATCTGCCCTTTTATCTGCCCCTATATATATATATATGCCTTTTCAGAGAACAAGAGATTGTTCACTGTTTCGAAGAGGTTTTGTTGCATAGTATAGTCCTGATAAATTCTTTGCAATAGTTTGTAAGGTGTGAGTATAAAAATTTTATAGTTTATATTTTACCGATAACTCTTTAATTAAGTATAATTTTTTACTTTGTTTTACTTAAAATGCCTCGAACTTATTAAGTTCGAGGCATAGAATTGTCATATGTATTGTGATAAAAAACTAGAGGAAAAAGGATATTTCAAGATAATTTATTTACTTAGGCTAGTTGCAATTGATCAAGGAAATTGCGCAATTCTAAATCAAATTTAGAGTCATTTTTCTCTCGATTAAAGAATGGTAAACCAAAGATTCTATAGTTACCGTATAAAAAGCCTTGAGTTCTTGGTTCTTCGGATAACTCTAAAATAAAATCTTCTTTCCACAAATCTTGCTCAATCAAGTGAGCTCCTTTAGGTTCAATATAGCCTTGGTAAGTTAAATAAGAATTATCCAACTCTTTTTTCCTTACAAAGAGTAAGTAGTCTGGCTCAAATCTTTCCCCATGCTCAAAGGAGTAAATAGCTAATTCACTCACGCGTTCATTTCTTATGAGATAGTAAGTGAGATTAAGTTTATCTAGTTCAGGTTTAATTTCATTTTTGAAGTACTTGATAAAACTTTTTTCTTCACTTGTACCATAGTTGTCATTAAAGACATACCAGTTTTCTTTTTCTAAATTGAGGCGAAGATTCTCATTAACACACTCATTTTGAGAATCACCTTTACCACCATTAGAGTCAATTTTTTCAACTTGAATGGTTTTGTCTTTTAACACATCTTTGATTCTCTTAGCTTCAAACTCATGTGTACCTTCGTATTGCGGTTTGAGAGATAGAATATGGGATGAAATTTCATTTAACACCTGTTTTACGGCAATAAAGATATCCTTACCTCGTAAACTTTGGTTGAAGTAAGTAATTTCAATCCGACAATTACCTAAATAGTTCTCTGCAGTGAGAAATTCTTTTTTGCTAGTTAGGTGCGGATATTTTTCTTGCAGAATATCGAACCTTAACTCATTAAAAAACTCACTTGCCCCTAAGAGAATATTTAAATCTATATCTTTAAATTTGAGAACTTTAGTGTTGGTAATGAGGTCTAGATTGCTAACTTGATATACATCACTATTCTCATCGAAAAAACTACTTTCATATCCTTTGCCAGACTTAGTTTTGAACTGGTAGCTTTTTCCTTTTACTCTCTCTTCAACACCTGTAACTTGAGCTCTACTTTTTATAACCCGCTTATTAGCAAACACAAAACCGTCTTTGAAAAAATCACTATTTTTGAAATCTTCTTTAAGCTTGTATTCTAGCTTAATAAGTTCTTGAGCCTGTAAGCCTGTCTCGATAAGAGCTTGTTTTAACTCGGTAATATATCTCGAGTCGTTTTTACTATGAAAATACATAGTCTCAAGAATGCGTTTTGGGTTAGTAAGATCACTATCGTATTTACGCTTGAACTTTAATTCAGGATCATCATCAACAAACGGACAATATCTTGCTCCACGCCCAATTAGCTGAGCTTCTCGAATGGTATAAGCTCCGATTTTACCTGCTTTACCACTTGCTTGACGTGTATCATAGAGACGCACTATATCGAAGAGATTAAGTACATCCCAACCCTCGTTGAGCATGTCTACGGCAAAGATGAGGCGAATATGGTTATTTTGGTCTTCGAGTGAGTTAACCAAAAGTTGCTTTTCGCGATTATTATCCGAAGTTCCATTCATAATAATCGAAGTTTCTTGGGTAAAAGAATCACGCAGAGATTGCCCTAAAAACTCATAACTCGGATCTTGCTGTTGGAAATACTGCAAGGCTTGGTTTAACACCTCAATATCTGAAGTTTCAAGGCTTTTAATTTGTGAGGCAGTTAACTTTTTCATTTGCGTGAAAAATTCTTCATAGAAGGCTTCTGACTCAGCAATTTTTTGTGATTTAAGCATTAATACCGGTTTGATATTGATCTTAAGATCAGCAAAGAGAAACTTGCGATATTCACTAATGATTAAAGCAATTAAAGCTCGTGTCCACAAATCTGTGTCACTAGCAAGGTTCTTAAAGTCTTTAGTGTAACCACTTGTTCTAAAAGCAATTAACGGATAGTTGAAGACGATCTTGTCACGATACTTTTCAAGCACATTAGAGTCTTTTAAGTCACAAGTAGCCGTAAACTCAAGCATCATACTGTCTTTATTTTGTCTTAAAGCCGTCATTACAGAAGTTTCCCAGCTTTTTGTAGCTTGGAGTTCATCTTTTGTTGGCTTTTTCGTGCTTGAGTTTATATGGTGACTTTCATCTGAAATAAATACAACTTGATGATCCTTGAAATCTTCGTAAGTAATTGAGTTTTCTTTGGCAAGAGCTAAATCCAGGTGAAGTTTTTGGGTAGTAGTAAAGATAATCTCAATGTCATCATCGAGATTATTCCCACTAAAGTTAGTAACTTTTTTTATTTTGATTCTCTTGCCTAGAGATTCAATTACTTCATTAAAAAGATACTTGCTCGAAGTAGTGTTAATAAAGTTCTCAATTGTTTTTTCAAGAACGTTAGTTTGGTTAACAAAAAAGAGAAACTTACGATATCCCTTGGTATAGAGATAAAGAATAAGTCCTGCCATAATCACAGTTTTTCCACTACCAGTTGCCATGTGGAATAAAGTATGAACCTGCTTTTCCTTTCTTAGTTGCTCGTTTTCAAAGTAGGTTACAAAGCTTTTAAAAGCTTGTTCTTGGTATTCACGTAGAGCAATTCTTGGTGCTAAACCTGTTTGGATTATTTCAGGGAGTTCGATTGTGTTGTCATATTTAAGTATGCTCTCCAGCTCTTCATATAGAAATTTCTTGGTCATCCTACTACTCCTCATAGAATGATTTACTAAATTGTTTGTCACTGTCATTTACAGCAAAGGTAGAATCAGCAATATCTTCATAGTTGACGTACAATTTATTTTTGTTAATTAATCTAATTAGAGCTTGTTTCTTGTCTGCTAAAGTCAGTTCAGCAAACTCAGAATCAGCAGAATTTAATTCTTCTTGTGTTAGGTAAGGAACAATTCTTGAGTCAGAGTAAATTAGTTGTTTGATCTCGGTGATGTTAGATTCATCAGCTTGATCTATTTGCTTAATTAATGCATTAGCATCTTCGAGAAGTTCACAGTAAACAAATGAACCACCCCCTTGCCAGTTGAGATCTTTAGAGATACCACCTTGCTCTCCTTCTATTACCTTTTGTAGGCGAGGAATTGTTACTTCACTGATGTAATCCATTTGTTCGACACCTATGTATCGACGCCCCATTTTATGAGCCACAGCAGGAGTCGTACCAGAGCCTAAGAAAAAATCTAGTACGAGATCACCTTCTTCGGTACTATGTTCAAGAATGATTTTGATGAAAGCTTCTGGCTTTGGATATTTAAACTCATCAACAAAGTCTAGAGCAATTGCTTCTTTGGTGGCAACTTGATTCATGTATTCGTTGCTAGCGAGAAATAAGGTATCAAACGTTCTTTTAACTGTTTGTAAATCCTTTAAGTATCTTTTGTAGATAAACCCTCTTTCATTCTCTCCATGCTCTTTCTTAAAGCAAATTCTACCTTCATCAATATGCTTTTGTAAGGTGTTGATAGTAGGGATCCAATATCTTCCAGAAGGAGGAAAATCAACCTTTCCTGTATAAGGATTGACTATAGGGTAATTATTGAGTTCTTCAGAACCACTTTTGGCACTTGGATCACCTGAAGTCCAAGGACCATTAGGGTCATTATCCGGATTTTTATAGCGTGATAAGTCTTTACTTCCGCCAAGTAAATTGATTTTACTTTTATCTTTTGCAAAGCAAAGACAGTTTTCGTGCTGAATATTTATTCCCGTTTTTGCATCATTGGTTGAAGATTTAGTTTTACGGATAAAATCAGCAACAAAATTTTCTTTTCTAAAAATTTCATCAAGAAGAACTTTTAAATAGGCTTGTTCATTATCATCACAAGATACAAAGATAACCCCATCTTCTTGGAGAAGTTTTTTAGCTAATTCAAGGCGATTTTTAATAAATGTTAACCAGGTTGAATGATTAAACGAGTCATTGTAGTGAAATGAGTCGCTTCCTGTGTTATAAGGTGGGTCAATGTAGATACACTTAACCTTTCCTTCATAGCGTTTTAACAGACTTGCTAAGGCAATGAGATTATTCCCTTTGATAATGAGGTTGTCATCATCGCGTAAGGTAATATTTTCTTCAATACCTTGAGCAGTGTATCTTTTAGCAGCTGTAAAGACTTTAGGAGCGAGCATACGATTAATTTCATCACTTGCAATCAGCTCGTGATAAAACTTCTCTTGTCGTTTTTGCTCATCCTTGTCCTGCCCTCCTTCGAGGACACAGTCTTTGTAAGGAAAGTCTAAAACTACATCATTAGTTTTGGAGAGAAAATTTCCATCGTGGGTTAGACCAATTTTATTGGTGTAGGTAGTGTAGGAATCGGGTAAAAATTCTTTAGATTCAATAAATCTGGTAAATTTATGACTATCAAATACTAAAGTACCCTTAATAATTTTGAAAAATGCGTTTTTTACTGTGTTATTGCTTAAAAGAAGCGCGATTAAGTCTTCATTTAGCGTCACAGCATCACGATAAATACGTGCTTTTAGCAGCTTTTTATCTGCCCCTATATATATATGCCTTTTCAGAGAACAAGAGATTGTTCACTGTTTCGAGGAGATTTTGTTGCATATTATAGTCCTAATAAATTATTTGCAATATTTTGTAAGATGTTATTTTTTTATTTAACTAGGTGTTGGTTAAGTATTTAAATTTTCCTAGTTAAACTATTTGATTATTTTAATTAGTCTCTTAAGATGTAAATGTGAAAGTTATATAGTTTATATTTTACCGATAACTCTTTAATTTAGTATAATTTTTTACTTTGTTTTACTTGAAATGCCTCGAACTTATTAAGTTCGAGGCATAGTGTTGTCGTATGTATTGTGATAAACAGCAAGGCTTTGCTTTGCTTTTGTTTTTCTATTCCTGCGGAATTTGATAGCCCAGAATAACTAAACTTTCTAAATGCGTTTCCATATTCGCTACATTAGGTAACTCACCCCAATGCACAAAGCCCTCTTTGGCAAAGAGATGTAAACTTGGAGCATTACCTTTGAAGATAAAAGCTAAAAGAGTATTAATACCTAACTCAGGCATTTTCTCTTGGACAAAGCGAATAATTCTTTTTCCTAGTCCTTTTCCTTGAGCTAGATGATCAAGATAGATACTAATTTCAGCAGTAGCTTGATAAGCTATGCGTCCATAAAAAGCTGAAACACTAAACCAACCAAGAATTTGTTCTTCTTGGACAATTACCCAGAGAGGGTAACGAGGATTTTGCCAATGTGCCTCAAACCAAGCTTTACGTTGGCTTACGGTTACTGGTGTTAAATCAGCAGTAATATTGCGGGGTGGAATGCTTTGATTGTAGATGTCTACAATAGTTTCTAAATGTTCAGGTTGAGCTAAAACAAATTCTGGAGTCATATAGAGCCTCTTGGCTGAGATTGCAAAAAAAATGTGTATATATTATGTTATTTATTTTACTCTTCTTCCTAGGCAAGAGGAAGAGGTTTGCAGGAGAAAAATGGATTTTTTTGTAAAGAACTTGGTGGCTAATTTTTTTTGCAAAAACTTGGTAGCTAAATTTTTTATTTGTAAAAAGTTTGCGGGCTAATTTTTTGTACCTAAATTTGCACTTGAGCCAAAACTCTCAAAGACTTATGCAACATAAAATCAAAGAATTAATTATTTTATTTTTGCTTTTACCAATCTAAAATTAGGCCAAAAAATAAAAAATTTAGCCAAAAAAAATAAAAATTTAACCAAAAAATTACCCTAAATAGATAAATAAATTACAAAAAAATAAGCGAAAAAATACTTTTTCTAGGCAAAATCAAGAAAATTGAAAAACAATTCAAAAATCTAAAGTGTTGATTTTTAAGTCAAATAATTTTTTGCAAAAAATTAATATTTTTTGACCTTCATTTTCCTCCGAGAAATAGGCAAGTTTTGCTTAAAAAAATTATTTTTCAGGGGATTTTTTGTAATATTTAGGTACAGGTTCAATTTTGCGGATTTTTTGTGTAAAAATTGCTCTTTCTTGCCCAATCTATCGGGGGTAAAAGCTGTTTTTTAAGCTAAAAAACGCTGCAAAAAAACATGCAAAATTGCTAGTTTGCCAAGGCACTTAACAAATTTTTTTTGAAACAAAATCTCTTGCTTTGTAATTTACCATTGGTTAAAATGTAGTCATAGCTTAAGAAAAACATAAAAAAAGGCTAAAAACAATAACATTTATCAGACAGATAGTAGAAAGATATCTACTTTTTTCTCAAGAAAAAATATCCTTTCTAATACCTACAATAAAGGCAAGCCCTTTATAGCCTAATATAAAAAACTCATCTTAAGATCTAGTAATCGTATCTTTAGGTCTAGCAAATTCTTTATCTCAATCGATCATGTAATTTTCTCCATCCTAAGATCTTATATCTCCATCCTAAGATATCAAATTTATGATTTCTCCTTTGACTCAAAGCAGAGATCATCATACCAAACATAATTAGCAATTTGAGTTTAATTCCTTTTGAATTAAATAACCTTGGATAATACCAAACAAGTAAGATTAACCTCTTTCTATTCCTATTCCTGAGGTTGATTTACGTTGCATTTGGGAAAGTATATCCTTACCGTTCGTTAATTTTTCTCCATTAGATTTTTTTGTTAAAGCTCTCGGGGGCAAGATGCTACACTTGCTTGTGCTTGATTACAAAAAAAGCTATCTATTTTTTACAGCAAAAACATTTACTATATATTTCCAGTTCAGTTTGCAGTTAATCTGCCCAAAACATCTCTAGATCTATTTACAACGCACAGAACAGCTCTTTTTACCTCTTTTATGGCTCAAATTCTGAGTAAGCAGGTAAAATCAAGACCTTTTAAAGCCAATTACCTCTTTTAGCAAATCTCTAGACTCTAGCTTTTTGCCCAAAGCCTTAGCTTATACCTTTTGCAGTATATGCAAGAGGCAAAGCACTCCATGTTAGAGCAAAGCTTTAGCTATTAGCTAGAGGTATATACAAGTAATTGTCCTTAAGCAGGTAGGTTCTCTATTGCTCCTTAGAAACATCCTTAGCCCTGGTTGTTAGAGCAAGGAGAATAGAATACCTCGACCAGATTTAAATTAGTTCTTTTTTAGCAACGCAAGCTCTTAACCGTTTTAGGGCAAAGTCAGTGTTCTTTATTTTTTCGTTAATATTCTGTGTTTTCGTTAATATTCTGTGTTTTCGTTAATATTCTGTGTTTTCGTTAATATTCTGTGTTTTCGTTAATTGTTCTTTAGTTATTCTTTAATTCTTCTTCGACTTTGCCCTAGTTTTATTAGTTCTTTAAACCGTCTTATATCTTTAAAAACTTTAATATGCTATTAGTGGTGATCTTTGCAAAAGTGAACTATATACTTTTTCGAAGACCGAGCGTATCTATAACAACTAACGTAGTGTGGAAACAAGTCTCGGTCTTTTTTTCCTCTAAGCTAAGTTTTTAAGGTAACTCTTTTTTCTAAACGCAATTGCTAATTGTGGACGTCACTTTTATCCCCCTCAAGCAAGGAAACTTGTTCTGAGGGTGGGTAAGAGTTTTTTTAAAAACCTCAGGTGCTTTTTTAAAAAGTAATTGTTGTTTGCACAATCGAAATATTCTTATGGCTCTCAAAAATATCTGGCATAAATTCAATGCCAAACAAAAACGTCTATTGGTTTTAACTCTGGCTATTTTTACGCTTTTACTAAGTTTATTTCTCTTTGTCTATAAAAGTAGTCCAGAAGACCTGAACTCGCCGGTGGTGGAGACGCCGCAAATTAAAGTGCTTAACACCCAGCGTCTTGATGATTTTACTATCGCTTCTCTAAGCAACACTCTCGAAAGACAGCAAGCACAAATTGAGGCCCAACAAAAACAAATCCAAGAACTACGTCAACTCTTGGCTCAAGCTCCACCATCTTCCCCGCCTCAGCCTGAGCAAGAAGATGAATCATCTCAAGCTTTGGTATTATGGCAAGAATTATGGCAACAAATGGCAGGCTTAACGCCCAACGAGCAATGTGCTCTTTATTATGACTTTATTCAACAATATCCGCATTTACGTAATGCCAACTTTGAAAGAATTATTCAGTTTAATTTGCAAGAATGGGAAAGTGGGGTTAAAACTTTTGATCCCCTAGCTGAGTTCTCCACTCCGGAAGTAACTCCCTTTGCCCCAGAAGATGAGCTTGAGAACTGGGATCCGCCAACAATTGATTATATTCCGCCCGAGCCAGTGCCTGTAGCTCCCCCTAAACTCGAGATTCGCAGTTTAACACGCGAGGAGCCAGCCCAAGCAAGTATTAACGTGCCTTCAGGTGCAGTTTTTACGGGCACTATAGTCACAGGCGTAGATGCTCCTACTACTGACGGAGCTAAAGCAGATCCTTATCCCGTGTTAGTGCGCCTAGATAATCTCGACTTTTTACCTAACAGCTATAGATCTAATCTCGATGCCTGTTTTGTTTTACTCAGTGCCTATGGTGATATTAGCTCCCACCGTGCTTTAATGCGCTTACAAACTCTTTCTTGTGTTAACTCTCAAGGTTACATAGTCGAAGGAGAAGTAAAAGGCTATGTAGTTGGAGATGATGGCAAAATCGGCGTGCCAGGACGGCTGGTAAGTAAACAAGGTTCGGTTATTGCTAAAAGCTTGGCTGTAGGATTTTTACAAGGCGTAAGCGACGCCTTTGCCAGCCCCAATGTAATTATTCCAGGTTATGGTAATGCTCCACCTAGTGTTGGGCAAATGGGACTAGGCGGCAGTTTACAAGGTACTTCGCGAGCTCTTGATCGTATTGCCAACTTTTATCTCACCCTCGCTAATAAAATGTTTCCCCTCATTGAAGTGCAAGCAGGTGTGGGTGTAGATTTAGTGGTTACTTCACCTATTGCCCTAAATGTATCCGAACGTAAGGTTCAGGCTCAACCCTTAGGTCAAGCGAGCCAAACTAAAGCCCAGTTAAATACTCAACTCTGGCAAACTCTGGAGGAATAATGCGCTATTTTCTTTGCTTAATTCCCTTTTTCTTAGGAGCTTGCACGAGCTTAGATATAGGTCACAATAAGTTTTACTGTCAAGAAAAAGACAGCAATTGCGTTAATGCCTCAACTTATTTATCGCAAAATCCCAAACAAGTGGCTTATAGCCAATTGACCCAAGATCGTGCGGTTCGAGCTCCGCAAGTGTTATTAAACGCTAGTCCTGATCTCAATACCTATCTAAAAATTTGGTTTGCTCCCAATACCATAGGTGCCAAGGTTTACCCTAGTCGTTTAATTCTTATTCCTTACTTACGTTAGGGAATAGCCATATTTTCAACTCAACAAGGTAGAAAGCCTATGCAAATTCTTAAAAAATACTTAGTACCTTCGGTAGTAGCAGGCACTTTACTGCTGCTGACCAGTGAAACTGCGATGGCAGTATCCTCTACTTCGACCTCAGGCGGAGGAAGTAGTGGGGGTGGTGGCGGTCAACTTGCCTCTAAAAGTGATGTATTTAATCCTCTTTATCGTACGCTTGTAGCTTGGACAGATGGTCCGCTCGGTAAATTCATTGCTTTACTGGCAATTATTATCGGGATAGCTGCAGGTATTATGCGCCAAAGTTTAACTGCGGTGGTAATAGGTCTAGGAGCAGCAATTATCTTTGCGAATGCTCCAACTATTATCGACGCGATTATGGGCACAAGCCTAGGTAATGCAGAACTGAGTCAATACTCATTCTGGAGATAAGGCTAAGCCCCAGCCGTGTATGCTGGAGCTTATAATCTTTAGTTTACACCTGAAGGCTGCTATTTTTTATTATTCCGTTTAACCCTTAAATTGAATACCCATGCGGCTTAAAGCTAAATATCTAACAAGTATTTAGTGAATTTAGGTGGCAACGTGTGTGGAAATGTAAAGAGAAGAGCTATAAGCTCTACATACTTTTTACGTTTTCACCGAGGATTATAAGTCTTCCAGCCCTTTTATTAGCCTTGGGAACTTCCCAAGCAATAGTGTATGCTGGAGCTTGTAATCATCAATTTGCCCAAAATCGCCTCATATTTCCACGATTGCAAGTCCAGCATTTTTTCTTTTATGTTGGCTGATGATTACAACTCTCCAGCTCTTTTTTGGAGCAAACTATGGGTTCCTTTTCTCAACTTCTCGACGTGCAAGCCTATGATGAAGCTACGGGAGCTTTTATTTGCTCATCAGGGCATATAGGTTTTATTTGGCAAACCGAACCCTTATCTGGAGTAAATGCCGATCTCGAAGCCCAAATTCGCGGGATGCTTCAGCTCGATTTGCCTGATAATAGCTACTTGAGTTTTACTCTAGTTGCCGATGATAACCTGCTCCCCTATATTAGCGAATACCAACGTTTGCGTTTACGCGGACAACTCGAGGCAAGCACGCAAATGCGATTAGAGTTTTTGCAAAATATGCAAGAAGTGTCGCATGACAATCAAGCCCCGTGTAATCTACGCAACTATATTCTCCTCATAAGTCTAAAAATTCCTGTCAAAGGAAATATAACTCCAGAAATCTTGGCTGACTTCCAACAATACAGTGCCCAAAGCCAACAAGCTTTACTCAGTATTTTTGGGGGTGTCCATCGCCTTAACGACCGTGAGTATCTCTTTTTTATGCGCAATCTCTTGCTGCATAAAACCTACCAAGAACAAGCCCAAAACGATAGTCGTTTTCTCTATTATGATCCCTTTACTACCCTCGCCCAGCAAGTATTTAGTCCTAGCAGTAGCCTCAAGTGCCATAAAAACTGTCTTGAACTTGACGGTCAACTCGTACAAGTGTTTACTCCCCTAGAAATACCCAGTGAGTTTGCTTGTGGGCAGGCAGTAAGCTACTTAGGTGATCTCTATACAGGTATAACTCCCTTAACGCAAAAGTTTTTCTTAACTTGCAACTTATTTTTTGCCAAACAGCTTACAGCTAAATCTCTAGTAGAAACCAAACGCAACTACACCATTCGCCAAATGACAGGTCCTTTAGCTCGCTTTGTTCCCCGTCTCAAACAAACTGCCGAAGCCTTTGATGTGCTTCTTGCTGATTTAAATGGGGGAGACAAACTAGTTAAATTGAGTTGGACTCTAGTCGCTTGGTTACCACCAGACTATACTTATGCCGATTATCAAGCAGGCTTAGCTCCAGATAAACCTGAGGCTAGTGGAGATGAACAAGGCAAGCAAAGTTTTATTGCCAGCTTGTGGCAAAATTGGCGAGGCTCAAGAGAGAAAAAAGAACAAGAAAATACACACTGGCAAGAACAAGAATTAGTTGAACAAACGCAAGATCAACTTGAACAAACATCTGATCAACTGGAACAAACGCAAGAACAAGTTGAACAAGCAGGGCAAGAACAAGAACTGACTTCTGATCTAACAACAGCAGAGCTCGAGAGCTTAACACCAAGACAAGAGCAAATCGATCTTTCTCAAGCTCAAGAGCAAGCAGTTGGCTCGCAAACTCAGCCCGAGCTCAAGTTAGACCTTACAGGAGCTGATTCTTTTCTTGAGTCTGAGGTTACTTTAGCTTCAGCTGAGTCAACAACTGATTCTGAATCTTCTCTATCTGCACAAGGATCATCATCTTACTTTTACTCTTCTGACTTTTCTGACTTTTCTGACTCTTCTGACTTTTCTGACTCTTCTGACTTTTCTGACTCTTCAGACTTTTCTGCCTCTTCAGACTTTTCTGCCTCTTCTGCAGATGACCTGGCGGCTGACTTTGAGGCACAACTTGAATCTAGTGTTTTAGCCTCAGCTCCACCTAAGTTTACTTACGATCTCTCGGGTTTAAGCTTTGCTGATCAAGAGTTACTCAAGCAAGTAAAAATCGCTCCGCATAAGCGACACTATGCCAGTTATAAAGCCCATGAGGGGAATGGACGTTTACCGCAAGCCCAAGCCTTTGCTGTAAAAGTAAAATCCTATTTCCAAACTATTGGCTGGCTTATCGATTATGAAACCCAAGTGCAACTGCCTGTGTTTCTCAATGCCTTGCCGTTAAATCAAGATCGTAAAGCTCGTACTTTTTTACAAAGAGAAAGAACCATGAGTACGACCCAAGCTACCGTGTGCTTACCCTTATTTGCCGAGTGGAAAGCAGCAGCTGCCCCTGTAGTACCTTTAATTAGTCGTACAGGGCAAATTATGAATTTTGATATGTTTGCCTCGCAAACTAATTTCAATTGTTGTATAGCTGCTCAATCAGGTTCGGGTAAGTCGTTTCTGGTAAATGAAATAGTGGTAAATCTTCTGGCTACGGGAGCTCAATGCTGGATTATTGATATAGGGCGTTCCTATAAAAAGCTCTGTGAAGTATATCAAGGAGAGTTTGTTGAATTTAACGTTAATGCCCAAATTAACATTAATCCTTTTTCTCTGGTGCGCAACTATGAGCAAGATGCGGATATGGTCTTTACCTTAATTCAGGCAATGATTTCTCCTAAGGATATGCTCAGTGAGTATCAGGCCAATGCCGTAAAACAAATGATCAAAGACTTGTGGGAAATCTATGGCGCTAACTTGCATATAGATATGCTGGCACAAAAGCTCGAAGAGCATCCAGACAAACGCCTCCAAGATCTTGCCGTACAAATATTTCCATTTACCAGCCGTGGGGCTTATGGTGTTTACTTTCAGCCTCAAGCTCGCAATATGATTAATCTCTTGCAAGACTTAGAGCAAGAAATTAACCGGAAAGGACAAAAATCTCGCCTTGTAGTCCTTGAACTCGAAGAACTCTCAGGACGCAAGGACTTACAACAACTCGTGCTCTTGCAATTAATCTTTGCCGTAAACCAACAAATGATTCAAGGACAAAAAGAACGGCAAAAGGTGTTGTTTATTGACGAAGCTTGGGATCTCCTTGCCTCTAAAACCATTTCTTACTTTATTGAAACAGGATATAGACGCTTTCGGAAATACAATGGGGCAGTAGTGACCATTACTCAGTCCCTCGAAGACTTGTATACCACCCCTTCAGGACGAGCTATAGCTGCCAACTCTGCTAACTATTTACTCCTTGCCCAAAAAAATGAAACCATCAAGCAACTAATTAGCCAAGACAAGCTTGTTCTTGATGCTCATGCCATTCGGCAAATTACTTCCTTAAAAACACGCAAGGGGCATTATTCGGAAATATTTGTTTTAACCGATCATGGGGCAGGCGTAGGCAGGTTAATTGTTGAACCTAAAGTGCAATTACTTTATTCAACTAATGCTGTAGATATAGCTGCTTTAAATCGCTTGCGCGAGCTCTATGCTTGTGATCTCTGGCAGGCAATAGACATTTTACTTAAACTCAAAGCCTAGGAGACTGCTATGCCGTTACGTCAACTTTCACGCTACATCGATGATCCCGTGTACTTTTTACTCTGGCCCCTACCTGAGGCTATTCCTATTCTCACAGGCATTGCCATGGGAGCCTATTTTGGGAACTTGTTTCTTTGGGCGGGGGTAGGTTTTGCCTTGAGTTATTGCATTCGCAAATACAATACTCATCTCAAAGCCAACTACTTGGGGCATTTTCTTTACTTTTATGGCTTGATTCTGGTGCGGGCGTACAGTGTGCCTAATCCTTTTAGCCAAATTTTTGCTCATGGAGTAAGTGAGGATGAAGTTTAAAAACTGGGATAGCCAAGTAAAAGCCTTAAAGCAACATACAAGCTTGTTGTTGCTCTTGAATTTAGTCTTGGCCGTGAGTTTGGGACTAAGTGTATATATTCAAGCTTCGACCAAGCCCATAGTTATAGTGCAACCTATGGTGGCAAATGACTCTTATAAGGTCAAGGCAAATAGTTTAACTCGCTCTTATGCGGTGAGCTTTGCTACTTCAATGGCCTTGCTCTTGGGGAATGTTACTGCCGACAATGCCATGTTTGTTCTTGAAAGTATTAGTCAGTATGTGGCTCCTGATTACTATGCTCAGTTTCGCAAGCAACTAGTTGCGGATATGCAACGCCTGAAAGAAAATCGCATGGACATGACCTTTGTGATTACCAAAGCCTATTATCATCCCCCAACCGGAGAAGTAATAGTTGAAGGTAGAGCCACTATTATTGACGCTGCGGGCAATAGCCTGCAAAACCCACATCAATTCCGCATTTTGCTGGATTTGGAGGATTATGTACCCCGTATCCGTAATTTACAAAGCCTTTCTCTGGCTTCTCAGTAGTTTGATATTGGCAAGTGCTGGGGCTAACCCCAAGCTTGCCATAGCTCCCGAACAGCAAACGAGCAAGCAAATAGTGCTTGCCAACTTTGGGGCAAGCTATCAATTGCGTATTGCCCTAGATCAGCTCAATAGCATTACTTTACCTTTTGGGCAAATAGTGGCAGATACCATTGACCCTCAAGTGCAAATGCTGGCGCGAGGCTCGGACTTGCTGATTGCTACGAGTGCTAGCGAAAAAGTAACTATAGTAGTGCGCGATGGCGAGCAACCTGATTCAGCTTTGACTTTAATTCTGGTACCTAAAAACATAGATCCGCAGAATTACCAAATAGTTGTGCCTCAGCTTTTTAGTGGGCAAATGCTGTTAAATCTAGGTGATATTTCGGTAAATGATTATCTTGCTCAGTTAAGTCGCTTGGTGCGTTACACGGTTGAAGCTACCAATGCTGTTACTCCCATTGCTCAAGCAAGCAAACGGCAATATAGCCTGACTAACTTTTATCTCAATGTACCTTATTTAACCCCGCAAGTGCTTGATCTTGTAGATATTACTCCTAAACAAGGCAGTCCGTATTTGCCTTTGCTGTGTGGTATAGGCTTGTTAAAGTTTAGTGAGATGCGAGAGTTTCAGCCTCGTAATCTCTATTACTCAGGGATAAAAGTACGCAGTTTTTGGGTAGAGAATATCAGTAGTATCGATTTTATTTGGCAAGCTCTGAGCTGTACCCAAGCTAATGTTATGGCTGCGGTAATGGTCACAGGCGAAAAACTCTTGCCTGGAGAAAAATCACAAATAGTGCTCCTTGAGCAAATTAACTACTAGGAGGCAAAATGAAACTATCTTTTGCTCATAAAGTAGCTATAGCTTTAGGATTGGGGACGGGTGTGTACTTTACTTTGCCTCTAGCTTTGCAAGTTGGCATAGATCCCCAACTTGAAACCTCGGTAGTGGCAGGGCGTTTTTACTTGAGTTCGCCTTTACTTGCTCCACGAGCTACAGGCACTTTAAGTCCCTATCGCGTCTACTATCGCCAGTTGAGCCCGGAGCAACAAGAACAAATGCAAGCTTTTAGTAAGGCCATGGCAAATCGCCCTGATTACTTTAAGCTCGTGAGCCAGTGGGTATTGCAACAAGAGTATCAACCTCAGAGCTTGAGCCTCTATCCCCAAGCCAATGAAATCTATGTTACCCTTGGTCCTTGGCGCGATAACTTAACCCTAGCTCCTTGCCTAGGGCAAAGTAAAGCTCAAGACGAGTTGTTTGTCAGTTTTTTACCTCACCAAGTTGATTTACCAGGAAAACAAGCGGTAATCAACTCGCAAGCTTATCTAACCGAGCAAGGAGAGCAAAAGTACTTTAATCAGGCAGTACTCCTTGCTGGCGATCTTCATATTTTTCTTAATCACACTTTAATTCGCAGTCTAGAACCACAAACTAAGTTTGTCAAATACTTGCTCGCTTATCCGCACGATATAGTTGATCTCACTGCCGAGGGCTTGTTTATTAATGGCGTTTACATTAAAAACCTACCGCCAGTATTAGAGCAAGCTCTAGCGAGTTTACCGCAAGGATCGCGACGCATTATCCTCGATAAAAACGAATACTGGGCAGTAGGCGATGCCTTTGGCAGTATAGATAGCTTGTATTTTGGGGCTTTAAAAGGCAAGCAAATTCAAGCACGTGTATTTACCTTTTTCTAAAGGAGAGACTTTATGCAAAAAACTCTGGCTGTAGTTGCTTTAGCTTGGGCATCTTCTAGTTTTGCTATATCTGCCCAAACGCCAGTAACTCTAAAAGTAAATAATTTTTGGTCAATTCTTGCTTCGCAAAGTTTAGATGAGGCAAGTTTAGTAAATGTTTTGCGTGAAGCCTATCAAGCCAACTTACCTGTAGTTTTTCCTGGAGTCTTAGGAGAAAACTGGAGTGAAGGCATAGTTGCTTTACAGCAACGTTTGGCACAACTCGAACGCGATTACTCGCTTCCTGGGTTGCCAGAAGTTAGCATAGATCCGCGCCCATTTCGAGCCTTAGGACAAAAGCAAGTTCCCGTGCTCGTTTACTGGAAGGGCGTGCAAGCTGACTCACCTTATGTAGTCCCAGCCGAACAATTAGTTCCCGTATACCAACAATATGGCAATGTAGCTTGGCAATTAGCCCGAACTTACTATACTCATCTTGAAGAGCAGGCTAAGCCCGAGCAACAGCTATATCGTACGAGCTTGGCACGTATCCAAAAGATTTTACAAGAAGGACAATTATTGTACTTACAGCAATTGCAGGAGCTAGGCATCAAGCTCAAACGCCAAACTTTAACGCATGCCTTTGGGGCAGGGCAATACTTTGTTCCTGCCAACAAAGCAAAAATTGTTCAGCAAGGAAAAACTTTTTCCTTAATTGAAGAAGACTTATTACGCCAAGCGAGAGCGAAGGTGCTAGATTACCTAGCTACTAAACCACAAGTGGACTATGGAGAGATGCTTGAGAAGCATTTTGCTCAACTTGAAACTAAGCAAAAAACTCCTCTTGTAACCCAAGAAAAAGAAGAAATAGTGCCTCTCCCTCAAGCGAGTGAGCAAGTCTTTCCCTTACAAGTGTGGTTTGTGGATTTAAGCTTGCCTGCTTTACAAGAACAACTGCTGGCTTTACCAGCCCCAACCTTGCAAAACTATTTCACTAACTCCCAGCGCGTAGTTTTACTTACGGGCTTGGATTGTCCGCAAGAACCAGATACTTTAGCTTGCTTTGCTTTTTGGCAAGAGCGTTTAGGAACACAATTGTACCTTGCTTTACCAACCTTAATGCAAATGTTCAAGCCTTCGGCATTAACCTTGCTTCAAGGATTAAATGGGCAAGAGTTGGAAGTTAAACATCTTCCAGGACTTAGCCTTGAGTCCTTGCTTGGGAGTCAACCATGAATCCTCTCGCTAAACTTGCTGTATCGAAAAAAGTGAGGAGAGATATTGCGAGAGGAAAACCAAGAGAAACTGAGAGAGGTAATAAAAACGAAAGCGGGAGAGGAACCGATTTTCGTAGAGAGATAGGAAGTGGATTCTGGGGAGAGATAGGATCCAAATTCTCTAGAGAGATAGAATATGGTAGAGGAACCAAATTCTGGGGAGAGATAGGATCTAAATTCTTTAGAGAGACAGAAAATGGTAGAGGAACCAAATTCTGGGGAGAGATAGGATCCAAATTCTCTAGAGAGACAGAAAGCGGAAGAGGAACCGAATTCTGTAATGAAATAGACAGCGGTAAAGGAACTGGCTTTCGTGGAGAGATAAGAAGTAACAGACAAGAACCCCCCAAGCCTTTACCGCCAGCAAAATTAGCTTTTTTAACTCAGTTTCTCACTCAAGGCAAAGCGTCTCTGTTAGCTAAAATAAAAGCTCTAGGCTTATTTCTAGGACTGGGACTTTTAGCTTTATCTGCCAAGGGGCAAGTGAGTTGTTCAGGAGTGCCATTTTACTTACAGGCTCCTGAGCTTAGGCAGCATGCGGGTACTGCCTCTGCCCCTTGGTTTTCTTCTCATCCTATTCAGGTTCAGTCGAAGCTTGAGCCAAGGGAGCTAGAGGAGGCTCCAGACGAGCTTTTGCTCGAACTAGAACCTCAAGAGGTTGATTATGCCAGCTTAATGCCTGAGCCCGAGTTTACTTTGGCACAAAAGGGGTTAGCAGGTGTGGAAATAACTCCAACTAGTCCAGGTTCGTGTAATAGTGCTAATGTTCTTTCCGAAAAGCTCATTACCGATATTTGTTGGGATTGTATGTTTCCCATGCGAATATCTGGAGTTAAAGTCAGTGGCGGCAAAGGCAGAGATGATATTCCCAGTGGTTCAGTTTCTCAACCTGTGTGTAGTTGCAAACGCAAAGGAGATTTTCCTCAAGTGGGATATACTCTGGGCTTCTGGCAACCTATTCGCCTAGTTGAACTAGTGCGTACTCCCGGCTGTATGATGAGTTTAAATGGGAAAAAAATAAAACTCGGACGTGCTCATCAACTGGGAACGCGTGGCAGTGGGGAACTAGATACAGCCAGTACGGGGTTTTATCATTATCATTTTTATGCTTTTCCTTTATTACAAATTTTAGGTTTGTTAAATAAGGATCTGTGCTTTAGTAATGAGTTTAGTAGTATAGATGTGTTATATGTTTCGGAAATAGATCCGAGTTGGAATTATCCTGAGATAGCTCAATTAGTTTTTCCTGAAACGCGTGCATTTGCTCGTAAAGAGGCAATTCTTGCTTGTGGGGCAGATGCCATGGCACATCTTGGACAAAAGTCGAGCTCATTTCTCCCTTGGTGTGCGGGTACCTGGGGGAATGTTTATCCTATTAGTGGCTTTGATGTCAGTGTAGGATCAGGAGCTCGCATGACTTCATTACTAGCAACCCGAGCCTTAGCAGCTTCACATCGACGCGGTTTTGAGGTAAGAACCATGGGTAAAGATGCTCTATGCCAAACTTCTCTAGCCCTAGAGTTTTTACCAGAGCAGTATCGCTTTTCCATGTTTTATCCTATGCCCCAAAACTCCAAGCATCCTATAGGGCGTTCGACCTTTATGTGGGGAGAAGCTGCAAATGCCGAAGATGCCGTATATGTGGTGTGGCGTTGGCGTGATTGTTGTTCGGCATTATTTTTAAAGTAGACGTTTTATTCCTTGAGAAATTGCCTGATCCTAGCTTTGTAGATTGGCTAGGATTTTTTTTGTATTTTTTCTTAAAAAAATTGCTTTTTTATCAAACGAATAAAAAATATTCCTGTCTAAAATTATAAAGTAGTTAAAAAAATTACTCTATTTATTATTTTTTTACCAAGGAGAATAAGAAAAAGGCTTATTCTCGGCAAAGCAAAGAGAATTTTTTGCTTGCCCTCTCAACTCAACAAGGAACTCAAGTGAAAATTTTAGGCAATATTTTAACTTACGCTGTAACCGTTGGTTTAGTGGTTATGGCTGTAGCAAAATAATACATACAAGTATTTATTTAAAAAGAACACGAGAATAAATTAAGAAGAGAAAAAATACATCTATAAAAGATCTACAAAAAAAAGAACGCAAGGATCTAGAAAGTATCTGACAAAGACCTTCCCAAGATCTTCCCAAGAGCAATGCACTAATTAAAAGTTCTTTGCTACTTGCATAGTTCTTTAGTTTACACATCACAAAAATCTCTTCATTACAGATTTTAGTTTAAACAAAGCCAAAGTATACTTGGCTACTTAAACAGCCAAAGTATACATGGCTCCTTAAACTAAAAGTTAGCTTTGTTTTTATCCAAGCTAAGCTTTTGAAAAATAATATTTTTTCTTACAAAGAAATTTATCGAAAAAATTATCAAATATTTTTCAGCAATTAACTTAGTGAAAAACAGGCTAAATTATCAGATTATTAAAATATTTGCCAAAATATTTTTTGAATATGTACTTTACATCATTAATAATCTGTGTTACTCTATATGTGTAGAGAGTTGAAAATTAAACTCAAACATCGGTCTAAACAACATTTAGTTCAAACACATAACAAAACAGAACACGCTCTTATCTTATCGCTTATATACAGTCGAGACTGCAATTTGGGTGAGGTAAGAAACTTAATATATACAACAAATAAACAATTTAACAGGAGGATAAAACAAATGACAGATTTAAAAGAAAAAGTATTATATGGTGTTTCAGCAGTAGTGGCATTCTCTTTAGTAGTATTAGCTGTAGTGGGTCACTAAGAAACTAGATCGCAATATACTAATAAACAAGATCACAATATACAAAACAAATAAAAACATAACGAAATAAAACAAGAAATTGTTTTGATACATACATAATTACCTCATTTTGTCAGAATTACGACGACTGCTTAAGTTCTCTTAAGCAGTCGTTTTTATTTGTCTAAAAAGCGAGATTAGCTTACTTACTAAAGATAAAAAGGCAAAAGAGGCAAAGAAGGATAGATTTAAATGAGGTAAAAGGAATATAAAAACAAAGCAAATAAGGTAAAAAACGCAGTGAGATTATAAACATGAGATTGAGGATAAGGTGATATTAGACCTTATTATTGAACAAGATTCAATATAGCGTTAAGCTGATCCTACTTTTTCAGGGAGCATTAATTCTCTATAATAGACTTAACAACAAAACAAACAAGCTAAGAATTTGGAGAACAGTATGACAGCACAATTATATAAAGTAAGCTCAACGGTAATAAGCTTTGCTTTGGTTATTTTAGCAGTAGCTCCACATTAAGATAGTATTTGGTATAAAAACAAACAACCAACAAAAAGAAATAAAAGCATAGCCAAAAAGAACAACAATATCTTTGCCAAAAAGATAAAAAATTGCCAAAAGAAATTAGAGTGATATTTTTGCCAAAAGATAAAAAAATTGCCAAAAAAAACTTAGAGTGATATCTTTGCCAAAAGATAAAAAAATTGCCAAAAAAAACTTAGAGTGATATCTTTGCCAAAAGATAAAAAAATTGCCAAAAGAAATTAGAGTGATATCTTTGCCAAAAGATAAAAAATTGCCAAAAAGAAAATAAAAACTCAAAAAAAATGTAAGCAACAAAATAAAGATAAATAAAAACTAACTTACTCCAATTAACTATAAGTAGTATTTTTTGCTCATAATATTTTCTAATTTCATGTAAAACCCAAAAGCATACAATCAACAATATTTAACTTATTTTGCCAACATAATTATCATGCTAAAAAACCTTATCTCTTTTTTCATAACCGCCACATTTACTGTTCTGGTCGTATTTCATTGACCTGAACTTTAATGCTAAAAGCTAATAAAGCCTATTTACTCATATATCATATTTATTACATTTATAAGTACTCGAGTCTGCCAAACTCGAGTTTTTTTGTGCTTGAATTTAGGCAGGGGATTTTATTATTGGCTTATTGGCTTATTGGCTTATTGGGAATCTGGAATAAAGGCAAGTAGATAACTAAAGAGAGAAGTGTTTTTTTTGTAGAGTTTTAGGTAAGTAAATAAAGGTTGGGGGCAAAGAATTTTCTTGATTGGAGAATATGAGGCACCATTCTGTTGCCTCAAGTAGTCTTCTCAAAGAACTTTAGGAGTGTTACCATATACGCATACAAAAAATACATTAGGTTCTACTATAAAAAACCCAATGCAGATGTTTTATAAAAATATTTTCTTTTAGTGTTTGTTTTCGCTCTTTAGATTATTTATAAGCGTTCTTTATATTTTTTGTTCTTTAAAAAATTGTTAGCTCTTTTTATTATTTTGTTCTTTATTAATATTTTTTGTTCTTTCCTGAAAATTAATAGTGATAGATGGTTTTATTTCTTAGTTTAAATTAGAGTGAGTTTAAAACTACTAAAACTTATCGAAATCTCACTTTTCCTTTGGGGTACAGTTCTACTTTAGTCGAAAAGGTTTTGCTCTGACGTTTGAGGGTAGAAATTGTACCTTTTTTTCTCTTAGTTGCTTTTTTCTTGATTTTTAGATCTGACTATTAATTATAATTAGTCAGTGCTTTAGACATTCATTTTCTCTATTTTCTCTCCTTACTTTACTTTCTTCTCTAGTTTTTTTTGTTCTTTCCTTTACCTTACTGATTTTCTCTTTACTTTCTGCAAATTTATCTTTCTTTTGCTGAGAGATTTGCTAATTTTTCTGAGCAAAAAATTACTAAAATGCAAATAACCGAGTTAGAGGTGTGTAATTTAGTTGATCTAAATCACACTTTAGGGAAAAACTTAAAAATTTTTCTGATTGATCTTTTAAGATAATTTTTTACAAATAAAAGTCTATATAAAAATAAACCCGCATAATTTAGAGGTGTTTTTTAGCTTATATCGTTGAAAAACAATATAAAACGCAGATTGTTCTTTTTTGATCAAAACAGATGATTTTGTGAACTAATTTAATCCACTGGGAAAAAATCTGCTCTAAGTAAATATATAATGAAGGTGTAGATTTTAATTTATAGATGTTTTTTCTACGTATTTGTACGTTTAACGTACTTTGTATGTTACACGTGCTAGTATGTTAATTTATATAGTAACTCGTGTTCGTTGCAATGCGGGAGCATAGCAACGAGTTTTTCCTTAATTAACTTAGAAATGTTGCTCAGAGTTCCTCTTATTTGAAAGTGTGTCTAAATAAATCTCCTCATATATAGTTGTATGAAAGTCATTAAATTTTAACTAACTTGAGCAACATTTTTAAGTTAATTGGATAAGAACAGAGCTTGCAGAAGGACATAGATTTTGACACTGTATAATTACCTTTCTGCAATGTATCTCATGGTTATACAGTGTGTTATCAATGCTATAATAAAATTCTCCTTATGTATGGAAGTCCTCTACCCCAAGAGGGCTTTTTTTATGTCTGGATTTTAGTTGATCATTAATTTAAATAATTAACTACAATTAAAGCCAAGAAAGAGGTAAACCTCAAAGTAAAAACTTCAAGAGCCAAACTCAAGTAAGCAGGAGATATTCCTCTAATTAAAGCAAAGCCTATTCCCACCTTTGTTGTCTCAATCACTAAACTTCAATACAAAGTCCCAAACGAGAAACTTAAACCAAAGCCCAAACTAAAACTAAACCAAAAACCCTACCCCTGCAAATCTAACTCCCCGCATAAAATACTAATTAATTTACTCTTGCAAGATTAATATTTGCTTTACAAAAAGACTTGCAAAAAAATAAATAAAAAAAATAAAAAATAAATTATTTTCAAAAAATCACAACTTTTCTTTCTTATGTTTATTTATCAAACTTTTAATGATAGAACAGTAGGTTAATTTTCCTTTTGATTTTCAAGAATTTTATTCTTTTTTAGGTCTCAGATTTGAGAAAAAAGTCAAAAAAAAGGGGTTAATAACCTAGTAAAGAGTGTGTGATTTATGAATTTCTTTGAGAAAAAGTGTGATCTACGTCACAAAACGGAGAAAAAATTTTGATCATTTTTGATCAAAAAAGAAAGCTAATGAGGCTAGAAAAAGAGGTCTATTTTGCTAAAATGTTGATTTTTGGGCATGCTATTTGTGGAAAATGACCAGTTTTTATTAATTTTTTTTAAAAATCTTTTTTTTCCCAAAAATTGGGGTAAATAATAAAATCGGCTATAATAGACTCATACCAAACGATAGTTGGTTTCTTGAAACTCATTGTACTCTTCCAAGTACATTCCTACTTTCTGGTATAAATTTTATCTACGGTTAATACAATTATAGAGCTATTAGCTTTATGTATGATTAGTAGTTTTAGTAAGAAGATATTTCGTTTAGCGTTTTCTTGGGAATTCCATCTTCTTACTTGATTAATAAGAAAGGACGACTGTTGCTTTAGGGCAACTCTAAGGCAACAGTTTATTCTTTATAGCTTTGTAATATTTCCTTTTAAATTATTTATAGTCTGTCTTTTTTCTTAAGGTAAGGACCTTAAGTGAATTGGGGTCCTTATTTTATGAGGAAATAATTTCTTCAAGTTATTGCCTAGCATTGTTAATGTAGCAAATAGAAAAATTACAATCGACGATTCACTGACTGGAACTAGGCAATAACTTAAAGAAATTATTCCTCGCTTCATATTACCTCCCGAGCAAATAGTTGGCTTTGCCAATAAATGTGAGTAGGAATAGGCTCATAAGGTGTAAGCTTTATTGGTAAGGCTAGGCACTTAACTATTTTTTAGAATATGAAGCGAACCCTAATTTTTTAGTTCTTTTATATTCTTCTTATTTTTGATTTTGTAGTTTTTTTGTAGATATATTTCTATTAATTAAGTTATATAAATATTCGTTGGAAATCAACTTTTGACTTGGTTCAAAAAACTAAGACTTTTTTATTGCGGAAAATCGTAATGATTTCTCTCCCGTAAATTAGCAAAGACATAAATGTAATTATCTTAACTGAGATGTCTCGGTTTAGTAGACATCTTTATTAAGGTAATTCCCTTTACCTTAGTTTACGTATGATTTTATTTTTTTTTAATAATTTCTGAGTAATGTGTATATTTAATTGTCTTAAGTAAGATGTCTGGAGCTAAGACATCTTTATTAAGACAATTATGCTTTATTTGCAGGCTTATGTGCACAAGACGTTTAAAAAAAGAGTGAAAAACCTATACTTGTTCTCGGGAAAATAAAGCCTTATTGCTTCTAATATTGAATAATTGTCTTTCCCAATTTAGCCAAGCTAGTTGAGCTTGTATTAAGATAGGGCGATTTAGCCCCGTAAGTTTTACTTAGGCAACTAAGTAAAAAAATAACTATAAGAAAGGCATAACCTTATAGTTAAGTGTAAAAGTTTACTTTTACACACGTTTACTAGTTAAATTGGACTAAATATTTACTCTCAATTTTAAACATTAGAATAATTGTAAAGAGGTTTAGAGGGTAATTTGCTTGCTCTTGAAGCTTATTTATGATTATAACCTTAGACAACTAGTAGGCAATTCTTTTTAATTAGCTAGCCTTACAGCTTGAAGTTGTAAGGCTTTTGCCTTGGGATGTTTTATTTTAGCAAGATTGCTATTTACAATCGCCAAAAGTAAAAATAGCAAGCTAAAATAAACCATCCTCAGGCAAACATAACTCATAAAACAAGTTTTGGTATAGACAAAAGGTAAAAGCTTTGGCTATCCAATGAAACCAAAAGTTTCGTAAATTCTAATAAACCAAAATTCTCATATAAAGTCGACACCATAAAGTAGCGCACCTGCTTTATGGTGTTTTTTTATCTTTGGATTTTAATTGTCCTTAGTTTAAAGAATTAACCTTTTTGGGCTTTTGTAAGATTTGCTATTTTTGCCTTTTAAGATATTAGCTATTTTTTAGCTTTATCCTTGGTTCAAGCTTTTGTTATAGTTGTTGGTTCGAATCTTTATTTGCCTCAAGAGCCTGAGCTATAGCTTGAGCTATGGCATAGGCTAAATACACAGGCACGGCATTGCCGATCATCTTATAGCCATCGTTGAGGTTGCTGTAGTAAAACTTAAAATGATCAGGAAAACCTTGGATTCTGGCACATTCACGGACACTTAAACGACGATAAAGATTTTCTTTACCTGGAGCAAAAATGTGTTTATCTGTATCTACTTTTTGCATAACAGGAGCTTGAGGGTGAAGTTGACATTGTCTGCCTGAAGCTTGTACTGTAAAGGCAGGCTCATCCCATTGACGAACTCGATTACGGCTCATAAACATTGGCGAAAAGCTTCCGATAAAGTACTCATGGTTCAGAACCTTGCAGTTGTTGCCATTGGTTTTGTTTTTGTCTAAGGCTGGGATTGCGGTTTTACGGAGATCCCAAATGGTATCACGAAGAGTGAGTTTTTTCTCATGAGCTTGAGGGGGAGTGAAGTTTACCTTAAGGTCTTTTCTAAAGCCAACATAAAAAACTCTCTGGCGATCTTGAGGTACGCCATAATCACTGGCATTTAGGAGAAAAAGATGAACCTCATAGCCAGCTTCTTTAAATTGAGCGATAATATTTTCAACTGCCTCAGAATGGATTTTAGCCATCATGCCTTTGACGTTTTCAGCGAGAAAGAACTTAGGTTTTTTGTCTTTGAGAATACGGATATATTCGTAAAATAGTTTTCCGCGCGGATCGTTAATTCCTTTTAAAGTCCCTGCTGCTGACCAAGATTGACATGGAGGTCCACCAATAATGCCGTCACAGGCAGGAAAGGCGTCGGAAGGAATTTTACTTATATCTCCTTTAATGAGGGGAGTAGAGTGATTGGCTTCATAGGTTTGCCAGATTGACTTATCATATTCATTGGCTGCTACTATATTAAAGCCAGCCATAGTAAAGCCTAGGTCTAAGCCTCCAGCTCCTGAAAATAAGCTAATTAGATTCATAATGTTTTGCTTCCATATGTTTTTTTGTTTTATGTTTAATCTAGGTTAGATAGACCTGGGTTTTTAGAGGTCGAGCTTGTTTTATTATACCTTAACTGAGAGGGACAATAGCTCTTTGTCTTTAGGGTTCTTGCTTTGCTTTTTTTGCTTTTAGAGTTTTTACTTTACTTTGTTTGCTTTTTTTAGATCCAGCGATATTTTTGGGATATTTTTATTTAATTTTTTAGAGTTTTATTTAATCATTTTTTGTCATTTTTTGTCGTTTTGCGAGCTAAAATTTGCAAAAAATTGCCTAAATTCCTGCATAGGTTGTGGGGTTATTCGAATTTAATTAAATGAGTAAATGCTCAGTTTTTCCCGAATCTATCGGGGTTTAAGAGAAGTTATCTAAGATTGCGTAAAAAATAAAATGAGTAAATACTCACTTATCTATTTACAAACCCATTTATCTCAACTATAATAGAAGTATAAAGAAACAACACACAAAAACACTTAAATAAACCTTACCTATTCTTCATTGATTAGTGAATGATTTTCAAATCACTTACAAAGAGAAAGGGATTTATTCTTCCTAATAAAAGGTTTATAATATAAATATAGCAACAAACTAAAAAATGGGACTTTTTTCCCATATCAAGACAACTTAACAATAGAAAAACAACAAAATCAACTAATTGAAATAACTATTAAGGACAAGTTATGAAAATTAAATCAGTTATCACCGCTTTAGTATTAGGTTCAGCTTTAGTAGCAGGGTCATTTACTTCAGCTTATGCAGCTGATGTGAATGCAAATGATCGTGTACCTCTTGTGGTAAATGATAACTTTATGCAACCTGCATTAAAAACAGCTACTATTGAAACTGGTCACCGTACTATTACCGGACAAGCATTCGGTGAAAACAACAAAATAACTTCAGTTTATGTTACTTCGAATTTAAATAAATCCTTAGTATCATTATTTGAAGTAGATGGTGTTACTGTTTATGCTTCGTCTGATATTACTGCAAGTCAAATCAACAGTATTTTAGCGGACTTCAACATTGAAGGTAGAGTTAATAACTCTGAAGTACGTATGCAAGTAAAACAAGCTGGTTTACTAAATAAACTAGATAGTGACTTCGACGTTGACGTACGTTAATTTTTAAAGTAGATCTTATTCTTATTCATTCTATCTTAAATTTAATCTATCTTAATCTTTAAAATGCCCTAGTTGGGAAAAGTGCTTTATTCTCAGGATATTTTTTTCTGGTGAATAATGTGCTTACCAATTATCTAAGAGTAAGATGGGTTTTTCTGAACCCATCTTACTTTATCTCTTCTAGTTATATTTGTAAAAATTTAAAATCTTGTAATGTTTAGTGGCGACTAACCATCAACAAGACTTTAAGTTGTTGCCAAACTTGGTCTTGTACTGCTAATTGTATAAGCAATGTGCAGTAAAATTGAGAGTGATATTAGAGTTGGTGAAGTTTATCTTTACAGGGTTGGGGAAACCTTGTAAGAATATACTTCTCCTCAAAATAGCAAATTTAACATTAAGTAAACGAGTGAAAGTAGGAGAGAAGATCAAATGCTTTCACTTTTTTTATTATAAGTTTAGGCTTAATTGGTTCAGTACTTTGTACTTTGTTGTTGAGTGCAGCACCAAAGTAGAAGGATCGCTGATCTTTTCTGCCAGTTCAGAAAGTTTTTTCATGAACTAGTCCAATAATGGTGTTTTTTCCAAAATACCAATAAGTTAAGTTGTTGCGACCTCTATTCGTAATGAATAGAGGTTTTTTTGTTAGGATTAAATAAAGGTAAGCTCTACTTTAATCTAAAGTAAAAGAAAGAGAAAGGAAGTACTACCACTTATTGCTCAGGTTAGGATTTAAGTAAGGCAAGAGATATGCCTAAATAATGTGTATACGCATGCTTAAATAAATCTAAATGTTAAGTGCTAACTATGGTTAATTATTTAAGAACACCTACTTAAAAGAGAGCTAGAATAACCTTGCTAAAGTTGCTCACTAATTAGATTTGACTTTAAGAAAGTAACTAACGAAGATAAAGGTATACCTTCTGGCTCCAAGGTCTATTCTAGCCTTTCTTGCCAGTTCTGAGTAGTTTATCTTTTTACCGCTGTTAACATACTCATTTAAAATCTTGTTACACAACCAAATAATCTTCACCGTCACATGAGTGAACTTATGTGTTGATTTTTTCTGAGTTTTGTTGCGGAAATTGCGGGGAGTATGTTATATTATTCATAACGGCTTCCTTATTGTAGTAATAATTTTATGATATCTAATTTTTTTATTAGATATCACAGAAAGCCGTTTTTTTTATGTCTGAATTTTAGTTGATCACTAATTTAAATAATAAACCAATAACCAATTAGCAATAACCTACTACTCGTCAATTCACCTCTTCTGTCTCAATTCCCACCCCTTAATTCCAAGCAAAAAATACTAATTATTAGTATTATTTGGCTAAAAAAATACTTATTTTTTTTGTAAAAAAACGCTAATATTTTCTAAAAAACGCCTTAATTTATTTAATTTAGCCTGAATTCCCTTAGTTTTTTGTAAGGGAATAGAAAAAAATTTTAATTGAGTATTTACTCAATTTTTCTCGAGAATACCGTTGTTTATGTCAAATTTAGCTAAAAAATAAAATGAGTGAATACTCACTTATCTATTTACAAGCTATTTTTGTTGGTATATAATAGACTTATAAACAGATAAATAGTTTAAATATTAAAAAATAAGTTATAGCCATAATCAGACAATTTATTCTAGTTAAAACACAACAAACAAAACAACCAAGTTTACACTTTTATCTAAAAAATAAAAATGCTTAGACTCTTTGATTGTTGAAATTGAAGCTAATTATCGATATACAATTATAAAAATACAAAAAATACAAAAAAATTGAGACAATCTTTTACGCAAGTAAGAGAAATTATTTACATAGTGCAATCAAGTTGGGGAAGGCTACCCCCTAGAGTTTTCTCCAACTTTTTTCTGGTTAAGATCTTGATATGCTTAGTTAAGACTAATCATCCACAAGCTTTTAGCATAAGTTATAATAATAGTAGAGGCTTGTAAGTCTCTTTCCTGAAATTACTTTAGGAGATACTACTATGAAATTAAAATTAATCCTTCTTTCTTTTCTTATTTCTTTAGGCTTTGCAGTAGCTCCTCAAGCTGCATTAGCTAACTCATTTCCAACGGTAGCAGAATTAGCTCAAGCTAACGGCGGTCAATCGCTTAAAAGTACTTTAGCTAATTACAATGGTAATGTTATGGTAGCCAAACTCTACCAAAACAATACGGTAATAATTACTTCACGTCAGCAACAAGACCTAGCTAAGGTTTTTGATATCCGCGGCTTAAAAGTCTATGCTACAAGTGATGTAAGCTTAGCTCAGGCTACCGAATTAGTAGGCAAACTACTTAATTAAGCTAAGCCAATAATGTTCTTTTCAACCCTATAAAACAAATCACAAACAACGCCAATATACTCAAAAAAACTCAATAGAAACGATTCTATTCTTGCTGCCAAAACCAAGAATATAATGGCTTCTTACAAAAGTAACCTATCCTGTGTTTTAGAGACACAGGATTTTTTATGCATAAAAAAAACTAGACCACTCAAAGAGCAGGTCTAGTTTTATAAGAAAGTAGGTTGATTACTAAAAATAGATTGTATTTGGATTTTGTAGCTTAAGCTAGATCTAGAGGTAAAACAACTTAAAATCCTATTTTTAGTAAATTGAGATAATCATTTGAATTATCTAGATATTTCCTAAACAAAAAAATGACTAACAAGATTACTTTGTTAACATTACAGTTGTGTAAAGAGGCTATAAATTTTTCTTTACTACAAGAAATATTCTAGCATTTTAAAACAACAAATCAAAGGCTAAGGGAAAGTTTATTTTCTAAGTTTTTGAAAATTAGATATTTATTTGTTTTTTAGTCGGAGCTAAATGCAAAAATAAATTCTTATTTAGGTATAGAGGTAATAAAAGAAAAAGCTAGTAAAAAGACGGTAAAGAAAAAAGCTAAGAGAGAA
>NZ_NRJH01000079.1 GCF_003585925.1 Psittacicella melopsittaci | reverse complement strand
TTTGCTTTGTGTTTTTTTTTTTGCTTTGGTAATTTTCTTTTTGTTTTTTTTTTTGCTTTGGCAATTTGCTTTGGGTTTTACTTTTTTCTTTGGCAATTTTCTTTGGGTTTTAATTTTTGCTTTTGCAATTTGCTTTAGTTTTTGCCTTTAGCTTTTTGCTTTGCCTTTTGCAAATTACTTTTGCCTTTAGCTTTAAGCTTGAACTTCATCTGCTTGAGCAAAAAGATTGGTTGGGTGTTTTTTAAAGTAAGAGTAGAGAGCTTTAGTATCTATCTCTAAACCTGTTTCGGTAAAGCCTACCACACCTTCATTTTTTAAGTAACTTTGTAAAGCTTGACGTAAGTAGTCAGCTTGCTCTTTAGTTAAAACTAAAGGTAAAGCTTGTTTATAATCTATTTCTGGGTAGAAGTAAGATACGCATTTAAGCATTACTAAATCAAAACTTACAAAGTTTAAAAGTAACTGCGTAAGAAGACCATAGTAACCTTCGGCAGCCAATTGCGCTAGAAACTCTTTGCGTTCGTCTTCTTCAAGACCACGTACAGCTTGATAGATGCGATCAAGAACTTGTAAAAAGCTATTTGCTAGCGTTTGTTCTTCAGGTTTTTCCTGATCAAACTTTGGTAAATAAGCTGAATCTAGCATAGATTTTTGGTAAAAGTGTTTAGCTAACCAATATACTAGTTCATCTGGCTCACGTCTTAGGGTGGCTAAATCGTAAATTAAAGCACGTAAGATTACTTTTGCTTCCGAGTCGTTTTGTAAAAACGGAAACTGTTCATCTAGACGAGTGTGAATATAGCTACTCAGAGGGTCTCGCGATTGCTCTAAATAGCCATTTGCGAGTAAATCTGCATTTATTGTCATATGTTAAATACCTTGCTAAGGATGATAGCAAATATTTTACTATATTTGCCCTCAGAAATAAAAATTGGCTCACGCTATTGCATGAGCCACATACTATGAGGTAATTATGAAATTTTTGTTTTACTATTTTTCTACTATAGATATATAGGCAAAAATTTGAGTTTCAAGGAGCAAAGGCTAATTTACACATCAAATATGTGTTTTTAATGCAAAGAAGAGCTGATTAAAGTATAATGGAAAAATATATTTTCTAGATTCTTAGATTTTTCTCTATGACCGAACAAAAACGTAAACTACCTCAAGTGAGTAATATTCAAAACCTAGGTAGACTAGGTATTTTTAACGTTCAGTCTCTTGATATTAAATTTAACAATGGACAAGAACGTAAATATTACCGTTTACATGCAGCTCATGATGCGGTAACCGTAATTGCGGTTGACCAAGATCATTTACTCTTAATTGAAGAATATTCCGCTGGCACCCTAAACTATGAGTTAGGTTTTGTTCGTGGTGGGATAGATGATAATGAGCAACTTTTAGTTGCAGCCGCACGTGAATTAGGCGAAGAAGTGGGTTACAAAGCTCAACTTCTTACCCATTTAACTTCTTTTTATAACTCCACTGGCTATCAAACAGCACAAATGCACGTGGTAGTAGCTACAGGCTTAACACCACTGGCACAAATGTTAGAAGGGGATGAACCAGAACCTTTAACTATTGTTCGCTGGCCTTTAGCCGAACTAGATACATTAATAGCTCAAGGACTGTTTAGAGATAGTCGTAATCTCGTAGCTTTATATGCTTTCCGTGATTACTACAACTCAGGCAAGCTCCAACCAGCTCTGACAAATTCTGTAGAACTCTAATTCCGATACTTATGTCGAAGACAAATGCTGAATTACTCGCGAATAAGTATACTCCCGAGCAGTTAAAACAAGAACTTCCTGAGTTATTTCGTAATGATGTATTTACTCCTGTATGTTCTTGCTTATTAAATGCCGGAGCTATAGCTGCTGCGATTAAATCTTCTCAACTTTCAGTAGATTATAAAGAAGATAACACTGAAGTTACCTATGTAGATAAAATGCTCTCGGAGTATTTTACGGTTACCTTACCTATGATTTTTGGTGACTTTGCGGTAACTGAAGAAAACATGGCAAATTTCCCCGATTTTAATATCCAAACTAGTCGTTGCTGGTGGTTAGTTGATCCAATCGATGGCACTAAGGGCTATGTTGCAGGTGGTGAAGACTACTGCACTATGTGCTCGTTCATCGATCAAGGTCAACCCCTAATTACCTTTGTCTACGAACCAGAAAAAAATCGCATCCAATACTCTGCCATGGGTATAGGTTCTTTTGTGGTGCCTCTTGATCCAGAAGGCTTAACTTACTATGTCCACGAAAAAAGCGTATCTTACGCTGAATTTGTCGAAAAAGTAAAAGAAAGCGGTGATCAAGCTTACTTAAACACCCATGTAACCTACTCAAAACCGTTTAAATTTAAACGTGTAGCCCAAAACGATCTGAGATTTACTTACGAATACTTAATTAGCCAAGGGATTACAACTAATGTAAACTTTGGGGCAACACAAGAGTTTATCTCTTATCTACAAAAGCAATACCAAGCAAGCAATGACGGTTTTGCTAAAGTACACCGTATTATGAGTCGTACTTTACAACGTTGGGCACTCACGCAAATTCCTGACTTTTTTAAACTAAGATATAACAGCGACGTTAAAGTAAATTTAGCTCAATTAAAACGTACTCTTGATTTTTGGCAAGCAGTAATTGATCCTGCTAACTACGTAACCACACGAGCAGAAAAAATTTACTTTAGTTCAGAAGTAACTTTTAATACTTTTGCCAACAACTACTTAAGTTGGGCAAGCGACCAACCTAGCACAGGTTTTAAAGTAGACCCTGAACTAACTACTCTCGCGGAAAAAATCGCTCAACTTAAAGAGCAAGCTCCAGCTAATAAAACAGCTCCATTAGAGTTTGCCAATAAAACTCCGTTCTATGTGCAAGCTTATGATATAAGTCACTTAGAAAGCCCTGAGTTTACCGATTTAGTGCGTAACCAAGCGTTTTTCTTTGCTTCAAGCGAGCAAACGCTTAGTCTAGGCGGACACGAACCTGTAAGTCTAGCTTTAAACTTACCTCACTTCCCTGACTTAAACTTCTTAGCAGCTCATAATCTACAAGAGCAAGTATATGGTGAAGAACTAATTGAGCACTATGCCCAATTAGGTAACGAGGAAATTTCTCTAGAGCAAGAACAAAAACTGCAATACCTCTCAAAAGAAATGCAGTTCTATGCACGAGTTTTATTACAGTTAAGTAAAAGATTATCAGACTATATTAGTCAACGTAATAATCCAGCTTTTACACTCAATAAGCACAACAAGCACCCAAAACAGCAAGCTATTCGCCTACTTCAAGGGGCTCGTACTAATAAAGCTTTTGGGTTATTTGAGTTACCTTACCATCAAGAAAACTACAATCTTGAGACTTTCCACTCGGCGGGGGTGAAATCGTCTTTAGTATTTGCATGTTTAGAAAATGAGTGCATTACTAACTACCTTTTACCTAATGCCATGAAAATTTGGGATGTGGCACCAGCACTAGCTTTTGCTCAAAACTCAATTAATCCTCTTTCATGTGTCTTTAATCTTGTCGACGTAAGTAAAGTACCATGGAAACGTACAAATATTAATTTCAGTGATGAAAATGTATATCCACTAATAATGACTGAAAACCTCATGTCGATTCCATTTATTCTCGATATTCCAGGCTTACTCTACTTACAACTCCCACGTTTACTTTTAGTACAACGTGCGATTAAAGAACAAAGCTTACATAACCACCACTTAATCCATACTAATGATCCGCAAGCTGCTAACTATCTAAACCAAGAAGTTAGTGAAGAGCAGTTCCAAGCTATGGGTCTAAGTCCAATGCTCAAAAAAGCATGGTTACGCTATCAATCAGGTCAGTTTGGTCAAGCAGAACAAGCAGTTCAAGCAGAGCAAGCTGAACAAGTAGTGCAAAACGAACAAGCTAAACAAGTAGTTCAAGCTGAACAAGTAGTTCAAGCTGAACAAGCAATTCAAATTGAACAAGCTGAGCAAGCTCTAAAAGAAGAGCAAGCTAAGCAAGCGCAATAGCAAATTAAGCTAACTAAAAAAGCCTCGCATCTGCGGGGCTCTTTTTTTGTATATTAGCTTGTTTTATTAGATTTACGCCAAACTTTCGAATAAAGTGATCCTGTAGAGTTTGGTTTTATTTTAGGTATCTTCATTTTAACAGTTACTGGAAATAAGAAATCTGTTCCTAATAGTAATGCTTCTCCTACACCTAAAGTCGGTAAAAAACTAGCAGATCTTCTATCCAACTCACCCATAGCTCTTTTAACTATTTCTTGATCCCTTGCATTAGTAAGGCGATGAACTATATATGTTCCTAGCTGACTTAGAACATCTTCAGGGATATCACTTGGACGTTGAGTCGCTATTACTATATTTAAACCATATTTACGTCCTTCTTTTGCAATATTTCCAAAAGAATCTAACAGAACTTTGTTAAAATCATCACCTATATGTTTATTGAGAAATTGATGCGCCTCATCGACAAATACTATTAAAGGACGAGTATGTGAAATTTCATTGTTTCTAGCTAAACTTAATAAGTTTTTTCCTATTGCATTAACCAAAATTTCTCTAGTATTTTCTTCAAAAGAAACTTTGGATAGATCTATACGCATAATACAGTTAGGTCTATCTTCTTTTATAAACTCCTTAATCTTATTAGTCACTGTATTAGTTGTTTCTGAGTTATGATCTATTCCAAATGTGGTAAACCATTTTAGTCTAGGATTATTTATAATTTTTCTTACTCTACCTATTAAACTTAAACAGTGTGAGAGTTCTGTTTCATTTTTACCACCCCAATTTTTTGTAAGATCAATGTTCTTACCATTCGCATCTTTCTTAATATAAGGAGTTGGATATACACACTCCTCTGTAATTTGATTAGCTAAAGCATTAAAGTCCCATGGCAATGTATCAAAATTATTAAAATTTTCTTTGAGCCACTCTTCGTACGCTTCTTTCACCTTATCTTCTTTTTTTACAATTTTATAAGAATCCTTCTCAAAATATAAGTTATATTTACCATCATCCTGTTTATTATCTTTATGGATATCTTCATAAAACTGCAAGCTTCTAACTGCTTCTTGTAATTTTACAGCTTGAACTTGTTGTGATGGTCTTAGTAGTAATCGAATATCTGACTCTGTAAATTCCCAACTTGGGAAGAATAAGTTTTTTTCTTTATCAGAACTATCTAGGTCTCCTATAGAATAACTATCGCAAGGTAAATCTGCATACTCACCTGTTGCATCAAGTAATAATACTTTTCCTCCATGCTCTTGTACATTTAGGATTAAATTTGCGAGAGTATAGCTTTTACCACACCCAGTACTTCCTAAAATAGCACAATGACGTCCAAAGAGTTTTTCTGGTGTGGTGTAAATTGTAGCTGATGCGTCTGAAACAACCTCACCAATCTCTAGTAAAATATCATCATTAGAAGTGTTCAAAGTTCCTTCAAACAACATTGCTAACAATTTAGGATGTGCCGAATATACTTGTGCCCCTATTCTTGGATACTCTCTTATACCTTTATGAGGCTGACCACTGTGAGTATCCAAACTAGTTAGAATTTGTATAAGACCTGTTGGATGATTGGGAATATTACTTTCTTCAACTGTATCTACACTTAGTCGTTCACCATTTTCTAAGCGTATATTGACAATTTTTCCTAAAACAGAGTATTGTCCACAATCAATAAATACATAATTGTTTACTTCACCTGAGGAAAGTTTAGTACCATATATAGAAGCACTAGAACCTTTACCTGCGTTTGTTAGATTTACTCTAACTTCTGTTGGAGATACTTCTATAACACTTCCTATTCTCCTTTCTTGAGAATGAGGAGAAAACCAATTGTAATCATATACATTCATTTGTGATTTATCCTCTTCTATTGAATAGTATTTCATCGATCGAATTTGCTAATCTTTCCTCAGGTGTTTCCTTATTACGATCAGGGATACTATCGACAAAAGTATCAAATTTACTGTCAATTATCATTATTCTACCGTCACCAGCTTTAATTAGTTCATACAAGTTTTCTCTAATCTCCTGATTAATTCCACTATATTCTTCGTCAAGGGCGTTAAATGTAGAAATAACTAAATTTAGTGACATATTTGTTCTAAGAGCCATAAAAATTGCATTATTTAAATGAGCATCATGAAATCCAAATCCTAAACAGAATAGAGTTGTTCTTGGTTTTTGTAAAACAGCCATAAACGCACTAATCATATCAAGGTAAGGAGAAGAGTAGGAAAACTGATACTTTTTTCTACTAGGATAAATAAAAACACTTTCTTGATTTTCTTTGTTAGCTAAAGGATTTCCTTTATAAATCATATTATTTTTAGTATTTCTTACCCAGTCTACCGAACCGTGGAGTTTGTATAAATACATTACGTTTGGTAAAAATTCTGTTTTATTGTCGTTATGATTTATATGAACTATATCGTTGTTATACCATGAAGGATTAAAGCGATGAGGCTTTGTAAATTCAAAACCATCTATAACAATAACTCCCACATTTGAGGCAGCTGCTTCAAAAGCTAAATCATAATTAGTAGTAAATAATTTTAATCGCTCTTGTTTATCGGATCTTTTAGAGAGAATACGGATAAACTTATCATGATGAGTCCAATAATTATTATTTGCTTGTTCTGAATTCTTTAGTTTATTATCTACAAAATTGGTTTCTTCTAGGATTGTACTTTTGGCACTCTTTATAAAGTTTTCTATTGTTTCTAAACTTGTCTCGTCAGTAAACTTATTTTCTACAATTGAATCGCATATTGATAAAAGAAGTTCAATATCCTTTTCCTCTTTATGATTAATATTTTTATTGCCAATAATATCCAAGACACTGTCAAAATCTTTATGTTGAGAACACAGCTCCCATAAACTACGCATACTTGGTGCGATATTAGTTCCTGGTTTATTAAATGTTAAAGAAGTTCCCGAACCAGCCAAAACAACTAAGTTCTCAGAGTTAAGAGATTGATTAAAAAACCTATTTAGTTCATTTAAACAATCGTCATAACTACTCTCCATATCTATAATTTCAATACTTCCATTATAGGCTAATTCTCCACCTTTACTATCTGTTTCGGAACCAGTCGTTTCTTTATTCAAGCCACAAGAGTTTAACTCTCTTGCTTTTACCAATTTAAGCACCTCAAAAGAAGTAACTTTTAAGTTATCTTGTTTTGTCATCAAGGTTATCCTTTTACTTGGAGTTAAGTTGCTTTTTATAAAACCAACTTATAAGTTAAATAGTAGCTTTTATAATAAGTGTATTCTTCATATATATTTTACCTTAATTTTATAATCTTAATCTATAGACATTAAT
>NZ_NRJH01000078.1 GCF_003585925.1 Psittacicella melopsittaci | reverse complement strand
AAATGACTGTGATAATATAGATCTTCACGTCAATTTAGAAAAAAAAAACTGGTATGTCTTCAATGACGACTATTGTACAAGTGAAGAAAAAAGTTTTATCAGGCATTTCAAATATCAAATTAAACCTGTGCTAGATGAACTAAACCTCACTTACTATCTAATCAGAAATGAACGCGTGAGTGAATTAGCTATTTACTCTTTTGATAATGGGGAAAGATTTGAGCCTGATTACTTACTCTTTCTCTTTGTAAGAAAAAAAGAGCAGAATAAGGATAATCCTGATCCTTATTTAAAAGAAAAAGAGAAAAAAAATCCTGATCCTTATTTAACTTACCAAGGCTATATTGAACCTAAAGGAGCTCACCTCATTGAGAAAGATGAGTGGAAAGAAAAACTTCTTAAAGTGATATCCAAAAAAGCAAGCACCCAAGGCTCTTTATTTGGTAACTATAAAATCTTTGGTCTTCCTTTCTATAATCGAGATAAAAATAGCTCTAACTTTGATAAAGAATTGGGCGATTTCATTAATGAACTCAAGAAGCTACTAGGTAAAACTCAAGAAGCTACTAAGTAAATAAATTATTTAAAAATAGCCCTTTACCTCTATTTTGGGGATTAAAATTTGATTTACTTTAAAAATATTTTTTACTTATAAATTAAGGATAAATACACGTTTTTAGCTAACTTTTGACTAAAAATGATAAAAATCTTTATGTTAAAATCAAATCTTAGCTTATAATATAGATACATGATAAAAATAATTATATTTTTTAACATGTAAAATTAGCAATGCTAACCCATTTGCACTTGCAAATTTACAAGTTGATTAAACATAATTTCTTATAGCATCTTAAGCCTTAGGACTGTCTCTAAGGCTTTTTTTTATGGCTATTTTTTTGTGTTTGGTTAATTGGTTAATGCTTAAATATTTAACTAGCAAATATCTAAAACTCAGAAATAAAAAGAACCCTAGCACATTAACTTTGTGCTAGGGTTTTTAACTTAGGAAGCAAATTATACCTCAGTATAACTTTTATGCTGATATGGGGCATAATTTGCCACTTTAAATAGGTAAATTAGCTAAAGAGGAAATTAATTAGTTAATTTCTTCTTTAAGTTAGTTACTTGCTTAAGTTGGTTAATTACTTAAGTCAGTTACCTAATTAAGCTAACTCCTAATTACTCTTCATCTAAAATGCCGTATTTCACTAATAAAGCCGTTGGGCTTGGTTTACGACCACGGAATTTAACATAGTTATCCATTGTTGGACGTGTACCACCTGTAGCAAGAATATTATCTTTAAATGCTTGAGCTACGCTTGGAGCAAAAATATCACCTGCTTCTTTATAAGCCGCATAAGCATCAGCTGCTAGTACATCTGCCCAGAGGTAGCTGTAGTAACCTGCTGAGTAGCCACCGCCAAAAATATGTCCAAAAGTATTTGGGAACCAAGTTTTACGTTCACCGTAAACTTTATTAGTTGTTTGAGCTTGAACGTCTTTGTGTACTTGGTGTACGGTACGATCATCAGCTTTGCTAAATAACTCCATGTCAAATAAACCATACTCAACTTGGTTTACTAAGAATAAACCACCTGAGTTGAATTTATTTAACTCAAGTAAACGTTCTACTTTATCTGCAGGTAAAGGTTCACCTGTAGTTACATTACGGGAAATTAAAGCTAAAGCTTCTGGTTCAAATACCCAGTTTTCGTGAATTTGTGATGGTAATTCTACAGCATCCCACTCTACATTTGTACCACAAAGTGACTGGAGTTTAGTTTTAGTTAAGAGTAAGTGAATAGCATGTCCCATTTCATGGAAAAGAGTTTCCACTTCATTTACGCTTAGTAGAGCTGGTTTACCATTTAACGGTGGAGTAAAGTTACCACAAATGTAAGCTACTGGGAGTTTTAAACGAGTTTTAGTTTCAAAACGACCAAAAGCTTGACCCATCCATGCTCCTGCACGTTTAGTATCACGAGCATAAACATCTAGGTATAAACCTGCAATTAATTTACCGTCTTCGTAAACACGAATGAATTTAACGTCAGGGTGATAAGTTTTAACTTCTGTATCTACTTCAAATGTCAGACCGTATAAACGCTCTAAAATTTGGAAAAGACCTTTTTGTACTTGATCTTCAGGGAAGTACTGACGTAATTCTTCTGGATCTAAATCAAATTTAGCTTTGATGTATTTATTTGAGTAGTAGTTAAAGTCCCAGAACTCTAGTTTTTCTACTCCATCAAGCTCTTTAGCAAAAGCATTTAACTCAGCAAGTTTTTCTTGAGCTTTAGGTAAAGCTTTTTCTCTTAACTCTTTTAAGAAAGTTAACACTTGTTCTGGAGTTTCAGCCATTTTGGTTGCTAGGCTACGCTCAGCGTGGTTGTTAAATCCTAAAAGTTTAGCTTGCGCCGTTTTAAGTTCGTAAATTTGTTGTACTAAGGTAGTATTGTCGTATTTACCACCCGTAGTATCATCTGGAGAAGCTAAATAAGCGTATGCTAAATAAAGCTCTTTACGTAACTCACGGTTATCCGCATAACCCATTACTTGAGCAATTGCAGGTGGAGCTAAAGTAATTAAATAACCTTCTTTACCTTCAGCCTGAGCATAAGAAGCTAATAACTCTAAACCGTTTTCTGATAAACCTTTTAATTCGTTTTTATCAGTAATTAGTTTTTTCCAAGCTTGACGCGCTAAAAGGTTGTTATTAGCAAATTTAGTACTAACTTCGTTTAATTTAACTGCGTTTTCTTCGTACTCTTTTGCTTTTTCCCCTTCTAGGTCAATCCCGTTTAAACGGTAGCCAAGTAAAGTTAACTCTAGATCACGTTTAATTTCTTCTGGGTATGACTCATATTCTGGAGCATTAGCTAGTTTAACGTATTGATTATATAAATCTTTATTACGCGAAACTTCTAAAGCTAAACGAGCACGATCTTCGTTAAGAGCATCATAAGCTTCAATGAACTCTGGGGTAGATAAAGTCGAAGAAATGTGATCAATTGGATCCCAGTGTAGCTCTTCTTTCAAGGTTGAATTAAAAGTGTCTTCGCCATAGAAGTCTTCTAGGGTTGGATTTTCTAATGCAATTGCTTTAGCTAAATCTTCTTTAACTCTTACCTTGTGCTCTTCAAAAAGAGTACGGAGATTTTCAGGGGTAAATTGACTAAAGTCAATTGTATATAATTTTGTCTCTGGTTGCGACATGAGAAGTTCCTTAGATTTACGATTTATTTTTTCTTGAACGCATGCTAAACATCCGCACAAGAAAAATGCTAATAAAAAATTTCTGTCTCTTTGATTTTAGCACAGAGAAGCAAAAAAACAAACACTGAGCCCAAGGCAGTTGCTCAGGTTGAGAGTTTTAAGGAAAAAGAGCAGGAGATTTTACTTTATCACAAGGGAATATCTTTTTGTGGAGATAAGCTTTGTTCTACTTTATTCGCTTTAATTCAGCTTTATTCTTCCTTATTCTGCCTTATCCTGCCTTACCCTGCCTTATCCTGTCTTATCCTGCCTTATCTTGCCTTATATTGCCTTATCCTTCCTTATCCTGCCTTT
>NZ_NRJH01000077.1 GCF_003585925.1 Psittacicella melopsittaci | reverse complement strand
AAAAAAACGGCTTTCCTGTGATATCTAATAAAAAAATTAGATATAATAAAAAAATAAGTCAAATAAGGAAGCCGTTATGGATAATATAACATACTCCCCGCAATTTCCGCAACAAAACTCAGAAAAATTAAAAACTCTAAAATCAAAACCTAAGTTCACTCATGTGACGGTGAAGATTATTTGGTTGTGTAACAAGATTTTTAATGAGTATGTTGACAGTGGTAAAAAGATAAACTACTCAGAACTGGCGAGAAAGGCAACAATAGACCTTGCTCCAGTATATGAGCATGAAGAAAAACAGTTATCTTCGTTTAGTACTTTCCGTCGTATTTTCTCTAAGTTACATAAAGTCGGTTTTGACGATACTGTAACCTTACTAGAGTTAGGTAAATCAAATAAGGGTCGTAATGTAAAAGTGTTAGAGCTAACTCTTTTTAGAGACTTTCTCAAGTCAGACTCTCACTTTATCTTGAACAAATACTACGGTAATAGCGAGTATGTTAAATCCTTAGGCATGAGCTTAAATACTATCTACTTTTGGTGTCGTACTTTTAAAGACGAGTGCAGAAGAGATATTATTAAGCACTGTAGTTCTCTTAGATTGAATGGCTCTCCATATAGCTTCCAAAATAAAAAACTCTTTGCAGCAATCATCGATGAGATCAAGGATTGCGTAAGAAGAGACGGCTTTTTTAAACCGAAAAGCAAATAGTCTAAACACGACAATTATGTTGCTGGCGATAAAAAGAGATGCCCTGTTAAAGCAGGTAAAAATGACCAACAAGCATTCGAAAGAGAAGTGTTAGAACCTATCAAAAATACTATAGAAACGGGTAGCAAAAATAATAGCAATATTATCTTACTATCTGTTGATACGGTAGTTGGTAAGGAGCATAAAGGGCGTATATTATCTACAAGATTTGTCCTAGAGAGATGTAGTTACTTTAGATATATAAACACTCAATGCAGTAGAAATAGCATTAGTGCACAAATACAAGCTGCCTTAACGTATGTAATACTGCCTTTTACTGGATATCTATCCTGATAAAACCACTGCGATAAAAGTCGAAAGAGGTAGAGAGTTCTATGGGCTCGAAAGACTTAAATCCTTAGAAATTAACTATAAAATCTACTATAGTAATCCAAGTAGCCAAATTCATAACTGCTAGGTTGAAAGGATTAACAACGAACTACTTCTTTGGGCATAGTTGAAGGAAGTGACTTGGTAAATTTCCCCTACCCAGAGTACATATCTTCTTTAAGCCACCTTATAAACGAATTATATATTTCTAGTATAGGGAAGACTGGTATGCTGCTTATTGCGAGTAATACAATGTAAACTCGTTAAAAGAGCTCTTACATTAGAGACTTCATTCTAGCCTCTATATTGCCAAATAAATACGTTTAAAGAGAGGTTAGAGTACGCGTAGCTAACATCTTGAAAAAGGTATTCTAGCTCCGTATTATACATTGAGAACCTAATTCCATTAGAATCATTACAGGAAATATACAATACTGTTAAATATGTCGAATTATCGAATTTAATAGTGTTACGTTCGAAAAATTCATAACGGGATTTAGGATAGGGGGGGGGACGGAGTACTAATACTGTCTTAATTCCTTCTCTAGAGATAAATTTTTAATGAGTTAAGTTGATCAATAAATATTAGATACCGTAATAAAAAATATTCTCTATTTTAAGGAAAGTGAATATAATATTTAGGTGAGAATTTTCTTTAAGACAAAAAATATAGTGAGTTTCTATGAGTAAAGCATGGATCAAGCAACTTAAAACGCGTGTCAAAAAAATCAAACCGTTGTTTCATGTGCTTGTAACGGCACCAACGCTAGTATCGACAGTTTATTTTGGTGTTATAACTTCAGATGTATATGTTTCAGAATCAACATTTGTAGTTAGATCTGCAAATAGCCAATCAACGTTAAATACTATGGGGGGGTTACTTTCAAGTGTTGGGGTTGGTAAGTCAGTAGATGACGTCTATAACGTGCAAACATTTATATCTTCACGTGCAGCATTAAATATTCTAGAAAAGAATTTAAATGTAAAAGATTTTTATAGTGATTATGGAGATTGGTTTAATCGTTTTAATACCTTTGGTTTAAATAATTCTAATGAATCTTTTTATCAATATTTTCGTGATAAAGTTAATATGTACATAGACTCTGTTTCAGGTATAGCTACTTTGAGAGTAGAGTCATTCTTACCTGAACAAGGGTATCTTATCAACAGTCAATTAATCAAAATTGCTGAAGATCGTGTAAACGAATTAAATCAACGTGCACGTAGAGATGCAATAAAATTTGCACAAGAAAACGTAAATAGGGCGAGAGACTATTCTATTCAGACTGCAAAAGAATTAATGGATTTTCGTATACAAAATGGGTTATTTGATGTTAATAGTCAAACTAAATCTTTATTAACAGCAATTGAAACCTTACAAACGCAAGTTATAAATATTCAAGCACAGATTATTCAGTTAAAAGAATCTGCACCTGAAAGTGCACAAATTGCTTCATTAGAAAGTAGAAAAACAGCACTCGAAGCTGAAATTGCAGAACAAATGCAAAAAATTGTTGGTAGTGACGCTTCACTTGTTGTAAAAAGTGTTGAGTTTCAGCGTCTTAACCTAGAGAATACAATTGCTTTACAACAATTAACTAGTTCTATTACATCGCTACAAGCAGCACAGGATGAAGCTAGCCGTAAGCAATTATATCTAGAGGTAATCTCTCCTGCTAGTAAGCCAGATTTAGCTGAATTACCAAACCGTTTCTATAATATTTTAGCAACCTTGATTATAGGTCTACTGCTATATGGTTTAACAAGCCTAATTCTTGCAAGTATAAGAGAACATAAAAACTAATGTATGTCATACGTAAATAAAACTACTTTATGGGAAAGCTGTGTTATTCAAGGAAGGGTATTAAAAGCTCTAATCTTACGTGAGATAATTACACGATATGACCGTAAAAACATAGGGTTTATGTGGCTTTTTGTAGAACCCTTAATTATGACACTATTAATAGCTGTTTTATGGGGTGAACTCAGAGCATATAATTTCTCTAACTTGAATATTATTGCCTTTACCATAACAGGGTATCCATTGATGATGATGTGGCGAAACACTGCAAACAGATCTGTAGGAGCAATTGACGCTAATATTAGCTTGCTTTATCACAGAAATGTGCGAGTATTAGATACAATTTTAGCACGTATGATCTTGGAGATCTCTGGGGCTACAATTGCTCAAATTGTTATAATGACAACTTTTGTGTTTCTAGACATTATCCCGAAACCAGATGATATTTTTTATATGCTAATGGCTTGGGGTAGCATGAGTTTATTTGCAGTAGGATTAGGATTAGTAGTAACTGCTATTGCAAATAAATTTGAAGCTTTTGGGAAAATTTGGAGTACTTTAAGCTTTATCCTTATGCCTTTGTCTGGTGTATTTTTCTTTTTAAATAATATTCCAGGTGAATACAGATCCTATTTATCTTGGTTGCCTATGATTCATGGAACAGAAATGTTTAGACATGGTTATTTTGGTGATCATGTTACAACTTTAGAAGATCCATTTTATCTATTATTTTGTAACCTTGTTTTATTAACTTTAGGATTTGCTCTAATAAGATTAATTAGTCGTAACGTAAATCCATAATAAAGCAACTAAATTAAATAATAAGCCCCTCAAAGTAAGAGGGGCTTATTATTTGCAATAAATAGCATATTAAAATAATTATCCACAAAATTTATGCAGTGATATAGACGATTTTTCTTTGCTATAACTTAAAGTTTTTTTAGGAATATGCGTGATAAGCATAGAACTCATATAAACAGAAAAAATAAACTGATTAGTTTATACATTAGGAATTATTTACCTATAAATATAGTAAGCAAGAGATAGCTATTAAATTAGAAAAGAAGTGTGTTAGCATGGCTAGACTTTATTAAATATATTACCCGAAATAAAAGAACAAGCTTTATTAGTATATACAAAATGAAGTAAAGACTAGCATGTAGAATTATAGCTACAATTGGCTATATTATTTAAACATGAATGAACTTATACTTAAAATATTAATAGTCTAGTAAAACTTAGTAAGGCAGATTAAATAATATACTAATTCACTGCTTCTTCTTGCTTAATTATATAAAATAAGATCTAATCAGTACCTAGATGAAGATAAAAGATTAGTAATCCTTAAAAATAGCTCTACACCGTATAAAAAGCAAAGTAGGAAGAATAAAACCTACCTATACTATTTGATCGAACATTAGAGCAGCTAAAATTAAGTACAAAGATAATCAAAAACTACAAAAGATTTCTCTTACTATAATTACACATGTAGATTAAACCTAACAACAAGAAGATAGGTAATTATAGGTAATGAGTTAAATTCCCCACCAAAGCACATACAATCTAAAATAGAGTATCTTGTTAAAGTTCTTAAACAAGTACTTTATATCGTAAAGTCTATTAAAACATTAACTAAAAACTCAAGTCAAATACACCCAACAATACTAAATGAATTTGTGCGTTGATATTTGTAATTATATTTCTTATTTTTAAATCGATATTGATCTCTTCATGAAAAATGAATTAGCGCAGTATTTACCTTTGTTAAACATCTCTAAATGATAATGATCTCTTCTCCAATAGGTATAAATACTTAAAGAAAGTATAAAGATTGATCTAATGAAGATAAGATTCCGTTAAATAGCAAAATTCTAGCGAAGACAACTTTAAAACCTATAGCTGATTGAAGTGACAGCATTAATACTAATAGCATAGATACATTAAATTTAGGCAAACTTATTAAAAGTACCAAGCCTAACAAAGTAGCTATTTATGTGCATTACTAAGACACTGATTCTTGATAAAAAGAAAAAGTTTAGCTTCTATTAAACTTTATTTGAAAAATTTTTGCTAAATTTTTTTCGTTAACCCCCCATAAGACATAGCAGGTTTTGCGTGTTTTGATTCTGTAGAATTACTCGATTCTATCGGGGTTAGAGGCTTAAATCGGCTTTTTTGAGGTAATACCTAAAATATAGAAGATTTTGCAATTTTTAGTTAAAAAACACTTAAAAATCAATAGGTGAAGGTTGGTAAAAGGTTGGCGAAATCTTTCAAAAATAATTGAGCATAAAAATCAACAAGTTAGAAGACAGAAAAAGATTCGTAAAACTATTGACTTTTGCAATAATGCTTAAGTTATTTCACATTGTTATTTGCTGTCTATCTTCAATCTTGATGCCAAGAACTTTAAATACAATTCTAGAATGAAAGATTTGAACATAAAAATAAGAATCTAATATCGAGAAGTTTAAAGTTCTTACTCATCCTTTTCTAAATTCTTGACCAAATTTTTTTCAAAATTTTTACTAAATTTTTTTCGTTAACCCCCCCATAAGACCTAGCAGGTTTTGCATGTTTTGAATCTGCAGAATTCCCCGATTCTATCGGGCTTAGAGGCTTAAAATCGGATTTTTTGAGGTAGTACCTAAAATATAGAAGATTTTGCAATTTTTAGTTAAAAAACACTTAATAATCAATAGGTAAAGGTTGGTGAAAGGTAGGTGAAATTTTTCAAAAATAATTAAGCGTAAAAATCAACAAATTAGAAAACGGAAAAAGATTCGTAAAACTATTGACTTTGCTCTAATTCTTATCTATTTCACATTTTTATTTGAAATCTATCTTCAAACTTGAGCAGAGAAGTTTAAATACAATTCCAGTATGTATGGATTTGAAACAAAAATACCAAAGAAGATTCAAAACTTTAAGCTTCTTACCAATCTTCTTCTAAATTATTATCCAAACTTTTTTAAAATTGTTACCAATTTTTTTTCGTTAACCCCCCATAAGACCTAGCAGGTTTTGCATGTTTTGAATCTGCAGAATTCCTCGAATCTATCGGGCTTAGAGGCTTAAAATCGGCTTTTTTGAGGTAGTACCTAAAATATAGAAGATTTTGCAATTTTTAGTTAAAAAACACTTAATAATCAATAGGTAAAGGTTGGTGAAAGGTTAGTAAAACTTTTCAAAAATAATTGAGCATAAAAATCAACAAGTTAGTAAATGGAAAAAGATTCGTCAAACTATTGACTTTTGCATTAATGCTTAAGTTATTTCACATTTTCTATTTGCAGGTTATCTTCGATCTTGATGCCAAGAACTTTAAATACAATTCTAGACCGAAAGGATTTGAATCGTTAAATAAGAATACAGTTTCGATAAGTTTAAAGTTATTAACCAAATTTTTTAAATTCTTGCCTAAACTTTTTTCAAAATTCTTACTAAATTTTTTTCGTTAACCCCCATAAGACATAGCAGGTTTTGCGTGTTTTGAATCTGCAGAATTCCCCGACTCTATCGAGCTTAGAAGCTTAAAATCGGCTTTTATGAGGTAGTACCTAAAATATAGAAGATTTTGCAATTTTTAGTTAAAAAACACTTAATAATCAATAGGTAAAGGTTGATGAAAGGTTGGTGAAATTTCTCAAAAATAATTGAGCATAAAAATCAACAAGTTAGAAAATGGAAAAGGATTCATAAAACTATTGACTTTTACATTAATGCATAAGTTATTCCACATTTTTTATTTGCTGTCTATCTTCAATCTTGATGCCAAGAACTTTAAATACAATTCTAGAATGAAAGATTTGAACATAAAAATAAGAATCTAATATCGAGAAGTTTAAAGTTCTTACTCATCTTTTTCTAAATTCTTGACCAAACTTTTTTCAAAATTTTTACCAAATTTTTTTGGTTAACCCCCCATAAGACTTAGCAGGTTTTGCATGTTTTGAATCTGCAGAATTCCACGAATCTATCGGGCTTAGAGGCTTAAAATCGGCTTTTATGAGGTAGTACCTAAAATATAGAAGATTTTGCAATTTTTAGTTATAAAACACTTAAAAATCAAGAGGTAAAGGTTGGTGAAATTTTTCAAAAATAATTGAGATTAAAAATCAACAAGTTAGAAAACAGAAAAGGATTCATAAAACTATTGACTTTTGCTTAAATGCTTATGCTACTCCATATTTTTATTTGCAATCTATCTTCAAACTTGATGCCAAAAGCTTTAAATAAGTTTCCTGCAAAGACATGACATTACAAGTAAATCTATGAAAGGTTAATAACTTTAAATAATTAACCTACATTTCCTAGATAGAAAATAGCATTATAAGAATAGCCTTGAAATATCAGAGTACAAATGAATTACCATAACTTTTGATACGATTCCAAGCAAGAAATTAACCTTACAAGAAATTAACCTACAGTAAATTAACCTACAGTAAATTGACCTTACTATAAATTGCCTTACGATAAATGCGTTGAAACATAAACGTACAAAGAAATTTCAATAACTTTAAATACATTTACTAGCAATGATCGACCTTACAAGAAATGCATAGAAACATACGCATACAAAGAAATTTCAATAACTGTAAATACGTTGACTAACAGAGGATTGACCTTACAAGAATAGTTTTGAAACATGAAGGGGACAAAGAAATTTAGATAAGTTTAAAGTTCTTACCCAACTTTTTCTAAATTCTTCACCAAATTTTTTTTCAAAATTTTTACAAAATTTTTTCGTTAACTGCCTTGGCAAATAGAAAGTTTTGCGTGTTTTGTATCTGCAGAATTCTTCGATTCTATCGGGCTTAGAGGCTAAAAATCGGCTTTTTTGAGGTGGTACCTAAAATATAGAAGATTTTGCAATTTTTAGTTAAAAAACACTTAATAATCAATAGGTAAAGGTTGGTGAAAGGTTAATGAAATTTTTCAAAAATAATTGAGTTTAAAAATCAATAAGTTAAGAGAATGAATTAACCATGCAATGCTATTGATTATTTTGCGGTTTTATGGTAAAGCGTACTTTGTATATAAATGCAATCGTTCACAAGCAAATGGTATTCTCTATGGTGTGATGTTAAGGTCGATAAAGGTAGCTGAGGTAGTTTATATGTTTAAGGTTTATTGAGAGATATTTTTGTGTTTTGGTTGGAATGTTTATGTGGGGCAATTGTTAGTTATGTAAAATCAAATAATGAGCTTTCTATTTTGTTATAATCTAGTATGTAAAATATTTTTAATAGAACTTATACAAGGTTTTCTTACCTCTCCTAAAACGTTTATATTGTTGAACGTTAAATAGCATATATTTATGCATTTTAGTTGCACTTATTAAATTTGAATGTATATTTATTACAGTTTTCCTTGCCTAGGATAAATCTTAAGGTGAATTATTTAAAATAATATGTCTGATCAAAGTACATTAGAGAATAAAGTCATAGAAACTATAGATAAGGTTCCTATGCTTAAAGTGACCCATGTTAGTAAAGGGTATCAAACGAGAACTGGATGGAAAAAGGTTTTAAAGGATGTTAATTTCACCTTAAAAAAAGGTGAAAAAATAGGAATTCTCGGAAGAAACGGTACAGGTAAGTCTACACTTATACGACTTCTTTCAGGAGTAGAAGCACCTACAACTGGAGAAATTGAACAAACTATGAGTGTTTCCTGGCCACTTGCTTTCAGTGGAGCTTTTCAAGGAAGTTTAACTGGAATGGATAATTTGAGATTCATTTGCCGTATTTATGGTAAAGATATCGAATATGTAAAAAACTTTACTGAGGAGTTTGCAGAATTAGGCGAATACCTCTATGAGCCTGTAAAAAAGTACTCATCAGGTATGAAAGCAAGACTTGCTTTTGCTCTTTCTTTATCTATTGAATTCGACTGTTATTTAATTGACGAAGTTATTGCCGTAGGTGACTCAAACTTTTCCAAGAAGTGTAAATATGAGCTTTTTGAGAAAAGGAAAGATAGGTCACTGATTCTTGTATCACATAGCCCTTCAGCTATTAAGCAATACTGTGATAATGCCTTAGTACTTCATGAAGGGGAGTTACTCGCATTTGAAAATATAGACTCAGCATATGAGTTTTATAATGCAGTAATGGCTGGAAAGAAATAATTAATTTAAAGAGTTATATATGCTTTTTAGGTATATATAACTCTATTTTTTTGCTTTGTATTATAAGATTTAGTTAAAAATTTAGTATTATCCA
>NZ_NRJH01000076.1 GCF_003585925.1 Psittacicella melopsittaci | reverse complement strand
TCTATACTTGTAAACAACGTATCGTTGACACTGGTGGTCGTGTTGAAGCGTTCAAAAACCGTTTCAAAGGTTTCACTTCTAAAAAATAATAGTAATCTTTGTAAAGTAAAAGCACCTGGGTATAACTCAGGTGCTTTTATTCTATATTAAAAAGTTTATATTAACAAAATCAGCTAAATAGGTTATAATACTATTAATTTAGAGAAATTTTTAGATAGGTCTTAATTATTGATATAATTTTGAACCGCTTGTATATAACCTAATAATCAATACTTTAAGTTAAATAATGTACTTTTAACTAAGTAGCTAAAAGTTAATTAATTTATATGAGTTTAGATCTTTCCAGCTTACAACTAAAAGATATCAAATACCTTTTAGCTGTATACCGTATGAAAAGCTTTAGAAAGGCCGCTGATGTATGTGATGTTTCACAAGCAACTATAAGTGGTCAAATAGCTAAAATAGAGTCTATTTTAAACGTACAACTAATCGAAAGAAACTCAAGAACGATAAAATTTACCCCTAGCTCTAAACCTATTATTGAACAATTACAAAAAATTTCTGACGAGTTTAAAGTCTTATCAGACATGGCTTTTAATGAACAAAAACGTGGAGCACCAGAAGAAGCCAAAGGAGAATTTACCATTGGGGTTATTCCAACTTTTGCTCCGTTTTTTAATAGTGCAATTTTAGGTAAATTAAGAGATAAGTTTCCTCAGTATACTTTTAATAGTGTAGAGCTAACAACAAATAGAATTCGTGAAGAGTTAAAATATAATAGTTTAGATTTTGCGTTAGTTGCCAACCATCCTCTTGTCGAAGATATGAATACTGTATCTATTGGCGAAGATGAACTGGTTGCCCTAATAAATAGAGATAATCCTAATATCTGCACTGATGAAATCAATCTAGGCGATATTCAAAATAGTAAAATCTTTTTATTACAAGATAGTAACTGTTTAAGAGATCAAGTAATCGATATTTGTAACACCTCCCCAAATCCTGCACTAGGCATAGATGATTTAACTGATACACGTTACAATGCTTCTACTATTGACGCTTTAAAAATGATCGTACATCATAATATTGGCATAAGTGTAGTTCCTACTGTAAGTTTATTTTGCTCAACTCCGAGTCGAGCAAAAATTATTCGTATAGTTAATCATCCTAAACGTGAAATGTCTATGGTTTATGACCCAGAAAGCCATAATGCTAAGTTCTTTGAGAAAATCTCAAAAGAATTAGGGCGTATTTTTGAAAAAGAATACAAAAAATTGCGTTTAGAAGCCAAAGTATATAAACCTAGATCAAAATCATAACTTGAATTTCATTTAACTTTTACTACATTTAAAAAGCTTCAGGCAGTACCTGAAGCTTTTTTTAATAATGCGGTGGCGGTGTTTCTTCTGCTTGTGAAGCAATTTGAGTTTGATTATTTTGCGATTTTATATACTCAACCAAAACTTTTATACTTGCTTCTAAATCTCGAACGCGATTTTGTAAATCAATATAAGCTCCTTCGATTTTATCAAGTTCAATTTGTTGTTCGCCAACCAAATATTCTAAATTGACTATTTTTTCATTGAGATATATATTCTCTTGCTGTAATTCCAAAAGTTCTTTCATAGTTTTATAATAAAATTTCAATATATTATTAGTTAAATGATATAATATGATCTTGGCAAAGTAAATATAATTTCATTGCTAGAGGATAAAAGTTGATTATAATAAATTAACCTGTATATTCTCTATGTAAAAATTAATTTGTCATTAAATTTAGGAATAAATATGAAATTATTCGCAGGTAAAAGAAAAACTGCTTTAACATTATTAGCTGCGTCAGTTATCGCTTTAGGTACATTAACAGCATGTAATAAAGAAGATAACACCACAGCTGCAAGTAGTTCTACAACTACTCAAGCAGTAGCTAATAATCAACAAACAAACAATGAGGGTCAAACTGTGACAGCAACAGCAGAAGATTTAAAATACGTTAAACAATTACCACAATTAATGCTAACTGACTTAAAAACTCAATTAGGTTTAACTGATGAAGAGTTAAAAGCATTTGCTGAAGGTGTTAACGATTATGTAAATGGTAAAGCTACAGAATTATCACAAGAAGATACTCAAGCATTAATTACCTACTTAAATGGTCGTGCACAAAAAGTAATGACTGAAAACTTAGCTAAACAAGCTGAAGAAAACCGTAAAGTAGGTGCAGAAGCTATTGAAAAATTCTTAGCAGATAATAAAGATGCTGTTAAAGATGAAACTGGTTTTGCATACTTAATTGAAAAACAAGGTGACGGTGAAAAAGTTCGTGCAACTGACACTGTAAACGTTAAATATAAAGGTTCATTCGTAGATGGTCGTGTATTTGACCAAAACGACAAAGGTGTTGAATTCCCATTATCAGGTGTTATCCCAGGCTTTAGAGATGCAATCACTAAACTAAATGTTGGTGGTAAAATCATCGCTTACTTACCACCTGAGTTAGCTTATGGTGAACAAGGTAACCAAGCTATCCCACCAGCTTCTACATTAGTATTCGAAATCGAAGTAGTTTCAGCTAAACCTCAAGCAGCAGAAGCTCCAGCGAAAAAATAATAATACCAAGTCCTCCTCAAGTTAGGAGGACTTTTCTTTTGCCATAAAAAAACCTCTGAGTTAAAAACTCAGAGGATTAAATTTGTAAATTATTTTAATCTTGCATAATCTTCGGCAGCCTTATCAAAGCGACTTGCTATGTCAGGATCTACTTTAGAGAATACTGATGATAATAAAGTTACAAAAGCTGAAAGAATAAATGCAGGTACAATTACATATAACTCTGCTAAGTCATTCCAACCTAAGAAACTCATTAATGGACCCCATACAACTACGGTAATTGCCCCAGTTAACATACCTGCTAAAGCACCATTACAACTAATATTTCTGCTATATAAAGCTAAAATAAGTAATGGACCAAAAGAAGCACCAAAACCAGACCAAGCGTATTGTACTAATCCCATTACTGAAGATTCAGGATCTCTTGCAATCCAAATTGCAATAACCGCAATTACAACAATCATTGCACGACCTAGAATTACTAACTCTTTATCAGAAGCATTTTTACGAATAAAGCCATGATAGAAGTCTTCGGTAATTACAGCCGAGCACATTAAGAATTGTGCAGATAAAGTACTCATAATTGCGGCAAGAATCGCTGAAAGAACAATACCTACTACCCAAGGGTTAAAAATTGCCTTTGATAGTTCGATAAATACTGTTTCTGGTTGAATGTTAATTCCTTGCATTGTAAAGTAAGCAAGACCAAAATAACCCACGGCACATGCACCTAAAAGACAAAGAATCATCCAGGTAATACCTATGCGACGTGCTTTATTAATTGACTGTACAGAATCTGCAGCCATGAATCTTACTAAAATATGTGGTTGACCAAAATAACCTAGTCCCCATGCAAGTGAAGATATAACGCCAATTCCTGAAACATTAAATAACATGTTTGAATATGGAATATGGGTTACATTTGTTTTATCTATTAAAGCCTGAGTAATATCTCCCCATGAAAAATTCACTAGAATCATCACCGGAGCAAGTACAAGTGCAAAAATCATTAAGCTTGCTTGGATACAATCAGACCAAGAAACAGCAAGATATCCACCAATAAAGGTATAAATAATTGTGGAAAGAGCACCTAACCATAAGGCTACAGTATAGTCTATGCCTAGTAAGCTTTGGAATAATTTAGCTCCACCAACAACTCCTGAAGCACAATAGATGGTAAAGAAAAAGAGGATAACTATTGAGCTTATAATTTTAAGAGCTTTACCTTGTTTAGGGAATCTAACGGCAAAAAATTCGGGCAGTGTTAAGGCATTGTTGTAGTTTTCAGTGAATGTACGTAGACGTGTAGCTACAATACGATAATTGAAATAAGCACCGAGTGTTAAGCCTATAGCAATCCATGATTGAGAAAGACCAGTTAAGTAAATAGCTCCTGGTAAACCTAAGAGTAACCAACCAGACATATCAGTAGCACCTGCAGACATGGCTGTTACAAATCCACCCATCTTACGACCACCTAAAATATAGTCGTCAAAATTTTTCGTAGATAAATATGCTATTACCCCAATTCCCAAAATGATTAATAAATATAGGCCAAACGAAATATAAATTTCTAAATTTAGCACAACAAAAAAACCTCAAAATAAATTATAAATTAACACTTTTGGGAGTGTTCCATTTTACCTTAAAAGAAAGGTATTTTGATAATATACCAAATTTTTTTCTCAAAGTATATCCGAATAATAAACTTTTTTTAAAGTTTTATCTAAAAAAGAGCCACTTTTGTTGTACAGCAAAAAAAGTCCCACATTTAATGTAAGACTTTTTTTATGAAATTTATATTAGTTAACACCTTCTGGTTTAAATACAGGAACTACAGCACCATTGTATTTAGTTAAAATGAACTCATATACTTCTTTTGTATTTAAAGCTGCTTCTAAAGCTTTAATACGTGGATCATCTGCATTTGCTTTACGGTAAGCAATGAAGTTTGCATATGGACCAGTTGCTTCTACATACAATGCATCTTTAGTTGGGTTTAAATTCGATGTTAAAGCGTAGTTAGCATTGATTAAACCAAAATCTGCACTATTGTATACACGAGGAATATTTGCAGCTTCTACAGGTAAGAATTTATATCTATTTGGGTTTTCCGCGATATCTCTTTCTGTAGATAATAGTTTAGAAGGATCTTTTAATTTAATTAAACCTGCTTCTTGAAGTACTAAAAGAGCACGACCTTCGTTAGATGGATCATTAGGGATTACAAATGTTGCACCACGTGGAGCATCTGCTAAATTTTTATATTTTGTTGAGTAGATACCAAATGGCTCAATATGCACTTTGAATCCGCCAATAATATCTGTTTTATTTTGAGCATTATATGCATCTAAGTAAGGTTGGTGCTGATAGAAGTTAGCTAAAGCTTCACCTGATGATACCGCACGGTTTGGTAAAATGTAGTCTGTAAATACTTTAACTTCTAAATCTATGCCTTGCTTAGCTAGAATCGGTTTAACAAATTCTAAAATTTCTGCATGAGGTACAGGAGTAGCAGCTACAACTAATTTTTGGTTTGCTTGTGAAGCGGCAATAGTAGCAGCACCTAATGCCAGAGTAGTTAAAACTTTATAAAATTTCATAAATTGAATCCTCTTTTAAACTTGTTTTATTATATTGAATTAGATATACACTGTAATTTATTATTCAGCTGCTTTACATCCTGGGATAGGTTCATCTACTGGACAGAACACAGGGATTACCGCACCGTTATATTTAGTTAAGATAAAGTCGTATACTTTTTTAGTGTAAATAGCTTCTTTTAATTTTTGTACTGACTCAAGGTTTGCATTGTCTGGACGAGTTACTACCCAGTTTGCGTATGGAGAGTCATTTTTCTCAATCGCAATTGCGTCTTTTCTTGGGTGTAAACCTGCTGGTACAGCAAAGTTTGTATTGATAACATCTAAATCAACAGAGTCTAAAACACGTGGTAAGTTAGGAGCTTCAATTTCTCTGAATCGCAATTTTTTCGGATTTTCAAGAATGTCACGAACCGAAGCAGCGTGGATGTTTTCAATATCTTTTAGTTTAATTAAACCAAGATCTTGTAAAAGTAGTAAAGCACGTGCACCGTTTGTTGGGTCATTCGGGATAGCAACGATACCACCTTCGCGAACATCATGAACGTTTTTAACTTTATTTGAGTATACAGCTACAGGTGTAATGAAAATTGGGAATGCTGGTACTAAATTGTAGCCACGTTCTTTATTGAAAACTTCTAAGTATGGTAAGTGCTGATAGAAGTTAATGTCAACGTTCTTCTGATATACTACTACGTTCGGTTGTACGTAATCTGAGAACTCAATAACTTTAAGATCAATACCTTGTTTCTTTAAGTCATCTGCTACGAACTTAATCACTTCTGCGTGTGGTGTAACTGAAGCAGCCACTGAAAGTGTTTGGTTAGCGAAAGCTGATGTAACTGTTGCTGCTAATAAAGAAAAAGCTGTTGCTAATTTTGTAAATTTTTTCATATATAAACCTCTAATATCAAACTTGTATTTTATCTCTTTTAAGCTTTCGCTTAGTTCGTTTTCTTTTGTTGTATTTAGATTAACATAAAAAAAATAACTTGCCAAGCATTTTCAGAAAAAAATTTTAAAATATACGTAAATCATGCAAATTTTGCAAATATTTTAATGAATAGACACATTTGAGCACGCATTTTGTAAATTTTAAATCTAAAAATAAAGTAAAAAAATCTCTTTTTTTCTTCTAAAAATAATTTAATTACTCTATTTTTTTTATTTTTTTATTAATTTATTCGAATTATTTAATTAATTATTTAAGAAAAAATGCTTAATTAATTAAATAAAAAATTAGCATTT
>NZ_NRJH01000075.1 GCF_003585925.1 Psittacicella melopsittaci | reverse complement strand
ATAATATAAAGAAAATTTAATAACAGGTTAATAAGGATTTTAATATGCGTGAACCTATGAGTAAAAAACGCCTAGCCCAAATAATTATTTTATTAATTATTTTACTAGTGCTTTTTGGTATTAATACCTATAAATATTACGCAAATGTTTAATTGTATGATGACAAAAGAATTAGATTTAATTTATCAAGAATTAGCTTACAATCTTGCCTTAAAAGGGAAAATCTCCTGCTATCCTAATCCCGCAGTAGGCTGTTTGATTGTAAAAGAGGGGCAAATAATTTCTCTTGGTTATCACAAATTTGCAGGAACTGCCCATGCCGAACGTGACGCAGTAGAAAAATTACAACAAGCATATCCTGATACTTGGCAAGAAAAAATTGCTCATGCTCATGTTTATGTAACTTTAGAACCTTGTGCCCACTATGGGCGTACGCCTCCTTGTGCTAATTTACTTGCCGACTGTAAGGTAGCTAAGGTTACTTATCTTAGTGCCGATACTACAGACAAGGTAAATGGTAAAGGAGTAAAAATTTTGCGTGAGGCAGGAGTTGAAGTTGAATTTGTTCCTTGGCAACAATGTTTAAATCTAAATAAGGACTTTTTTGCTTTACAAGCTCAAGCGGATTTACCTTTTATCAAGGTTAAAATTGGAGCTTCTCTAGATAGTAAAATTGCTTTACCTAATGGCAATTCCAAATGGATAACTTCGCTACAAGCACGTGAATATGTGCAAGCTCTAAGATGGCAAAGTGATGCTATTTTAACGAGTGCAAAAACACTAATAATTGATCAAGCTAAATACAATGTTAGATATGAGCAATTACCGCAAGAAGTAAAAAATTATCTAGCAGTAAAAGATTTAAAACAACCTAAAGTAGTTATTTTTGATAATAGTTTTCTCTTAACAGGGCAAGAGGAAATATTTAAACATCATCAGAGCCAAAATTTAATTATAGTTTCGCAAAAGGAACATCCTTTAGCGAATAAAATCCCAGAATTAAATTTTGTCGTAGGTTACAACTCCCACCAAAAACAAGATTTAGAAAAAATATTACAAATACTTAAGCAAGAATATGCCCTTGCTAATGTGCTGGTAGAAACTGGCTCAAGTCTAACAAACTTTTTCCTTGAGCAAAAATTATTTTCTCAATTGCACTATTTTATGGCACCTAAGATATTAGGTTCGGGAGTTCAAGCTCTTGCTACGCAAGAAAAATTCACCCAGTTAGAGCAATGCTTGACTTTAAATTTACTCTATCAAATTAATCTTAACGAAGATAATCTTTATCTTGTCTATGAACAAAAATAAATTACTTATATTCTCTCTTTTTCTCTTAGTAGTATTGGTTGCTTTAGATTGGTACAGTAAATACTACTTTGATACTACTTTAGCCTATTTACAAAGTGTTCCTGTGCTAGGTGAAACCTTTTTACAATGGACACTAGTATACAACTATGGCTTTAGCTTTAGTATTGGCTCAAATTATCCAACTTTAATGCGTGTGGTTGTAGGATCATTTGCCGTAATTGTAGGCGTATTTTTAGTCTATTTTGCAAGTAGCAATCTCCGTGATAGCAAAGCAACTAAAACCGAAAAAGCTATAGCCTTTGCCCAAATTTTTATTGCAGCTGGAGCTTTTGGTAATGGTCTCGAGCGCATAGCTTTTGGTAGAGTAATTGATTTTATTCACTTTACCTTTGGTGGAACCTGGAGTTTTGCGGTATTTAACCTTGCAGACGTATGGATAAATCTGGGAATTTATCTCATAGTTATTACTTATATAATCAACTATTTACGCAATCGTTCTAACTAAACTAGACATCAAAGTGTCTAGTTTTTTCTTTTTCTGGCTTAAAAATGTTAGATCCTCTTTTTTATTTATAATTTGCCGTGATAAAATAGAACAGAAAATAAACTAATCATGCAAAACTATGCTAGAGAAAACTATAAAAATAGTGGAGCGTAAACCGCAACACTTATTAGGTTTGCAAGATCAAATTAAGGATTATATTTTTTCTAACCGTAATATAACGGACGTAAACCAATTAGACTATAGTTTACGCAATCTTATCAATCCAATTCACTTTAAAGATCTTAGCAAAGCGGTAAAAAGACTAATCAATGCTTTAATTGAAAACGAGAGTGTTGTAATTATTGGCGATTATGATGCCGATGGAGCAACCTCTACTTCATTAGTTTATCTAAGTCTAAAAAGATTAGGTTTTACTAATGTAAATTATATAATTCCAGATCGTATTATTCATGGTTATGGCTTATCACCTGCTTTAGTTGATTTAGCAATTCAAGAGCACCACGCTGACCTGATAATCACCGTGGATAATGGGATAAGTTCTTTTGAGGGCGTAGAATACGCTAACTTTAAAAAAGTTGACGTAATTATTACTGACCACCACCTAGGCGGTGATACGGTTCCAGAAGCTGTAGCAATTATTAACCCTAACCAAAAAGGATGTAACTTCCCTTCAAAAAATCTTACTGGAGTAGGGGTAGCTTTCTATCTTATGAAAGTATTAAGCTACTACATTCACCAAGAGTTTAGTGTAATTGCTAAGGCAATAAACCTAACCAATACTATAGTGTATGAAAAAATAAATCTGATTCTAGAAAATAAAGAAGATTTCAATTCTTCAGAATTAGATTTTCTAAGAAAACGCGTTAATCGCTTTTTTGATACCTATGATATGAATTTTAATCCAGATCAGTATTTGGATTTAGTGGCTATAGGTACAGTAGCTGACTTAGCTAATTTAGACTATAACAATCGTATTTTAGTTGAGCAGGGAGTAAGAAGAATTAGGGCAGGACAATGTTCTAAAGGGGTACAAGCAATTCTTAAAGTACAAAAAATTAATAATGTCGATTTTAGTGCCGACGATATTAGCTTTAAGGTAGCACCTTTAATCAATGCCATAGGAAGAATGGATAACATGGTTAAAGGAGTAGAATGTTTAATCTCTGATGATGAACGTATTGCCGAAGTAATCGCCTATGAAATGGCCGAAACTAATAAAAAGCGTTCGGTTGTGCAAGCTGAAAACTCCCAACAAGCTTTAGAGCAGTTTGAAGCACGTTTTCTGCATACAGATTGCTATTCAATTTGCCTCTATGATCCGAGTTGGCACCAAGGGGTTATTGGCTTAAATAGCTCAATTATTAAAGATAAATATTGGCGTCCAACTTTTGTCTTTTCTACAGATGAAGGGGGCTTAATTAAAGGTTCAGGAAGATCAATTAACAATCTGCATATTAAAGATTGTCTCGATACTATTTCCAAACGTTATCCAGATCTAATTGTTAAGTTTGGGGGGCACTCAGGAGCAGCAGGGGTAACTATTAGAGAAAAAGACTTTAATAAGTTTTCTCAAGCTTTTGAGTTAATCGTAAGAGAAACGGTTGATCCTGATGATATAGGGCAAGAAACTATTTATTGTGATCTTGAACTTCCAGTAAACTATATTACTTTAGATTTTGCTAAAGAATTAGTTCGTTTAGGACCTTGGGGCAAGGGTTTTCCAGAACCTGTGTTCAAAAGTAGATTCAAGATATATAACAGCCCGCGTTTAGTTGGTAAATCTAAACGTGACACTTTAATTTTAGACTTTATGGATGCAAATAATATTTGTCATTCAGCAATTAAATTTAAAGCTACGCCAGAGTTAATTAATTCCTTAGCTCCAGAAATGGAGGTTTACTATACTATGTCAATTAATCGTTATTGTGGACGTGAGACTTTAAGTTTAATCATTAAACATATGATTCCAGTTGAATAATGAAAAATAAAATAAGAACCCCAGAAATTTTTTCTGGGGTTCTTATTAAAAAAGTGATGTGTAAATAGAGTCGTATGAATAAAATGGAGGCGCGACCCGGAATTGAACCGAGATAGACGGATTTGCAATCCGCTGCATAAGCCATTCTGCCATCACGCCGAATTTTTTAATTTAAAATTAACGCTTACTTAGAGCATTAATTATATATATTCTCTGATTCTGATTTTGTCTTATTTCTTTGACTGGTTCATTATATGCAATAAAAGAATAATTGTCAATAATAATTTGAAAATATATCCCTAACTTTTTGATGTTTAGGACATAAAAATTTAACCCAAAATTAGGAAAAAATAAAACGGACTTCGAGTTTTTTTCGAAGTCCGCTTTTTATTTAGATTATTTATTTAAAA
>NZ_NRJH01000074.1 GCF_003585925.1 Psittacicella melopsittaci | reverse complement strand
AAAAAATCCCAAAAAAAACACAAAAAAATCCCAAAATAAACTCAAAAAAAACCCAAAATAAACTCAAAAAAAATCCTAAAAGAAATTCAAAAAAAGCTAACAAAACAAAAAAAGAACAGGAGTAAACTCAAGAATTCTACCGCAAAATTGAGGCTTTAATTTACAGAAAAAATACATGGTAAAGAAATATTAGAGGACTGGGACTATCAGGAAAATTTGTAGGTTAATGACAAAAAGTGATTAAGAGATTTTTTGCAGGAGTTGGGTAAAAAAGCTAGCAAGAGATTTTTTTTCTAAGTAGGGTAAATTAGCTTAGGCTAGAACTAAATTTTTTTCTTCCTCCTAAAATACATCTGTTTATTTGCCTTATAAGAATTTTATCAATAGTGATAAGCTATTGATCAATTTCTATAATTTCAACTAAAATCAAAGTTTTTTAACTTATTTTTCAAAAGCTTAAATAAATAAGGTATTTTCTTTTTCTTAAATGTGTTATAATAAGTGCATATACTAGCTAGAATAAAGCTATGTGTAGAGACTTTTGTCTCTTAACTATAATATTTAGCATATTCTCTTAGTGGATACTAGTATATATTTAAGTTGAGAAATGACTGAAGTTGTGCCTTAGTGCCAACTTCTTTTTTTGTGAAGGTAAAAATAAATTAATGTTTTTTATTTTTTCTCTTGCAATTAAAATTTTAATCCCTATAAAGTGATTAAGACACATTTCTATATTTAAGTTGAGACAGGTTTGAAGTTGGACACACAGTGTTCAACTTCTTTTTTTTTGTAAAATTTTCTTTTTTAAGCTTTGTTTTTTAAGAAAAATAAAATATTTAGCATGTTTTTTTGCTTTTTCTCTTGGAATATTTAATTTAACCTCTATAAACAAAGCAGATACATGTATATATTTAAGTTGAGACAAGTCTGAAGCTGAGCATACCGTGCCCAGCTTCTTTTTTGCCTGTAAAGACAATAGTCTTGCTAGATAAAACTAACCTTTTTCCAAATAAAACAAATACCTTATCTAACCAATCTAATTCTGTATCTAACCAATCTAATTCTGTATCTAAATAAATCTAATCTTTTTCTAGGGTTAGTAAGACCTAAATTAAGAAAATCTGTAGTTTAATTGCAATTAAAAAAGATTATTTATTGCAAAGATAAAGGTATTACCCTGCCTTATCCCTTACTTTTTAGTCAGAAATTCAAAAAAATTTTTCAGGCTAAATTTTTGATTTCTCCCCAAAAAAACGCCAGTTTTTTCTCTTTTTTAGCTCTTGCAAAATTAGATTAAGAAAAAAATTTTTCAGCAAAGGTTAGGCAAATATTTATTTATAGTTTATAATAAATATACAAATTAACTTACTGGTTTTATCATAATCTGTTTTCAGCTCTTTATCTTGAAAAACAATAAAATAAGAACTTGTAAGTGCGACAAATAAATACTAGCAAGTAAACCTGAAATGGTATATACTAGTATTGACAAAAATAGTAGAAAAGGATTTATTTTATACCTCTTTAGAGCTCTCTGAAGAGCAAAGCCGAATTACCACTCCCATAAAGTGGTAATGTGTAATACGACTGGTCATCGTATTACAACAAATCCTAGTTGAAAGTGCCAACTAGGTTTCATAACAGAGCTTTTTAGGTCTTAAGCTCTCTGTGATGTGTAAAGTGAATCGTATTGCATATGGCACTGCCATATGCAATTATTTTTTTGTACATCAACTCCTTTTTTTTATTACCTTTAACAAATTTATTTATTTTTTGATCTCTATTAAAGCTTCTCTTATTTTAAGAGAAGCTTTTTTATACTTGTTTTTACGGAAAATAGTTATATAACTATTCTATAATAAGAGAAGGTTTACTACTATTTAAGAAGGTTTTTTATGTTAAAGAAAATTACTTTAACTTTGAGTGCTTTAGGCTTGGCTTTAAGTAGTCTAGGAGCACCTAGTTTTGTTTGCCAAACCTTAACCCCTGGAGAGCAGACACAACAAAACATTCAACGTATCATCGATCAATGTGCTGAAACTGAAGGCTATGTTGCTTTTACGCCAGGTACTTATACAGTTTCAGGCTTAAAACTCCCTGCTCATGCAGCTCTTTCTTTAGCTAAGGGAGCTACTTTAGTGCTTACTGGCGAAAATGGACAATCGGGAAGTATTCAAGTTCTAGGCGACAAGGTTACCATTAGTGGTGAAGGAACTATTAGTGGGGGTGTGCAATCCCTTCCTTATGCAGGCAAGGATGTAAAACTTCCTAAAGAACAAGAAAAAGCTTTAAAAGAACAGGAAAAAGCTTTTAAAGAAGTTTATGAGTCACCATTTGTAGATAATAGTATTTTTAATTTACCTGCGTTAGTGCAAGCAACTAATGTAAATAACCTGGAAATAAGTGGCGTGAGCTTTACTAATTTTTCTGGTAATGCCGTTTACTTAAACAAGGTTAAACAAGTAACTATTAACCAAACTAAAGTTAGCTCTGAGCGTTTATTTACCCATGGTATAGTTGTAAATGGGGGAGAGGGAGTAACGCTTAAGCAAAACTACTTATCTCTTCCAGGTATTCATGTTTTAATTGCTGCCAAGGATGCACCAAGTCAACAAGTTCGACTCGATACTAACTACCTTTACGGTGGAGTTGGAGCAGTAATTGGCATTAACCTAAGCCAAGGGGTTAAACAAGTTGAAGTAAATAACCTTGTTGTGCAACAGGCAGAAGCTGGCGTAGCGATTTTAACTAACGCTAGAGTTGGTGGACAAGTTAGCGATATTAGCTTTAACAATATTTATGTTAATGATGTAAGTAAACCTATTTACCTTGCTGCTAACTTCAACCAAACTTATAAAAATACTGGAAATGCTATTCCTACCTTCCAAAACCTAAGCATTAGCAATTTCTACTCTTTAGGCGGGGGAAATATTGTTCTTACAGGTTATAGCAGTAGTAACCCTCTAGCAGTAAACTTTTCTAATGTACGTATTGCTAAGGTAAACAGTTGGAAAATCGAGGCAGCAAAAATTACCGATGTTGCTAACTCAAGCACCGGTTCTTTTAGTCAGGCTAGTGTAGATGAAGTTAAAGCGGTAATTGACAGCCAATTAAAACCTTTTCCGCGTTATAACTAATGCCTTAAGTATGCCTTAGGCTTAAGCAGTAAAGCTTTAAGCAAAAGTAATATTTTTGTCAGAAGAGTTGCTGATCATTCAGAGGCATATTCTGCAGTTAAAATCTTGCTTAAATTAATTGAACCCAAG
>NZ_NRJH01000073.1 GCF_003585925.1 Psittacicella melopsittaci | reverse complement strand
GAATAGGGTTATTTTGGTCTTCGAGGGATTTAACTAAAAGTTGCTTTTCTCGATTATTATCCGAAGTTCCCTTCATAATAATAGAAGTTTCTTGGGTAAATGAATCACGCAGAGATTGCCCTAAAAGCTCATAACTCGGATCTTGCTGTTGGAAATACTGCAAGGCTTGGTTTAACACCTCAATATCTGAAGTTTCAAGGTCTTTTATTTGCGTGGCAGTTAACTTTTTCATTTGCGTGAAAAATTCTTCATAGAAGGCTTCTGACTCAGCAATTTTTTGTGACTTAAGCATTAACACCGGTTTGATATTGATCTTAAGATCAGCAAAGAGAAACTTACGATATTCACTAATGATTAAAGCAATTAAAGCTCGTGTCCACAAATCTGTGTCACTAGCAAGGTTCTTAAAGTCTTTAGTGTAACCACTTGTTCTAAAAGCAATTAACGGATAGTTGAAGACGATCTTGTCACGATACTTTTCAAGCACATTAGAGTCTTTTAAGTCACAAGTAGCCGTAAACTCAAGCATCATACTGTCTTTATTTTGTCTTAAAGCCGTCATTACAGAAGTTTCCCAGCTTTTTGTAGCTTGGAGTTCATCTTTTGTTGGCTTTTTAGTGCTTGAGTTTATATGGTGACTTTCATCTGAAATAAATACAACTTGATGATCCTTGAAATCTTCGTAAGTAATTGAGTTTTCTTTGGCAAGAGCTAAATCCAGGTGAAGTTTTTGGGTAGTAGTAAAGATAATCTCAATGTCATCATCGAGATTATTCCCACTAAAGTTAGTAACTTTTTTTATTTTGATTCTCTTGCCTAGAGATTCAATTACTTCATTAAAAAGATACTTGCTCGAAGTAGTGTTAATAAAGTTCTCAATTGTTTTTTCAAGAACGTTAGTTTGATTAACAAAAAAGAGAAACTTACGATATCCCTTGGTATAGAGATAAAGAATAAGTCCAGCCATAATCACCGTTTTTCCACTACCTGTTGCCATGTGGAATAAAGTATGAACCTGCTTTTCCTTTCTTAGTTGCTCGTTTTCATAGTAGGTTACAAAGCTTTTAAAAGCTTGTTCTTGGTATTCACGCAGAGCAATTCTTGGTGCTAAACCTGTTTGGATTATTTCAGGGAGTTCGATTGTGTTGTCATACTTAAGTATGGATTCAAGCTCTTCATATAAAAATCTCTTTGTCATCCTACTGCTCCTCATAGAATGATTTACTAAATTGTTTGTCACTGTCACTTACAGCAAAGTCAGAATCTGCCATATCAGCGTAGTTAACGTACAATTTATTTTTGTTAATTAATCTAATTAGAGCTTGCTTCTTGTCTGCTAAAGTGAGTTCAGCAAACTCAGAATCAGCAGAATTTAATTCTTCTTGCGTTAAGTAAGGAATAATTCTTGAATCGGTGTAGATTAGTTGTTTAATCTCATTGATATTAGATTCATCAGCTTGTTCGATTTGCTTAATTAAAGCATTGGCATCTTCGAGAAGTTCACAGTAAACAAATGAACCGCCACCTTGCCAGTTAACATCTTTAGAAATTCCTCCTTGTTCACCTTCAATAACTTTTTGTAGGCGAGGAACAGTAACATCAGTGATGTAGTCCATTTGCTCAATACCTATGTATCTACGTCCAATTTTATGAGCTACAGAGGCTGTGGTGCCAGAACCTAGGAAAAAGTCTAGAATTAGATCATTTTCTTGGGTGCAACTATCGATAATGTAATGTAGTAATGCTTCTGGTTTAGGAAAGGAGAAATCTAAATTTAAACTTTTAACATGATCTGTTGCTGATGAAGAGAAGGCTTTAATTATGGAATATAACTTAGTTCTTAAGTCTTCTACTTTTACATATTGACAGATAACTCTCATGCCTGAAGGGTGGTCTTCTAAAACGTATTCTCCGGTTTTTAGCTTTTCTTCAACTTCTTGAATGAATTTTTCATTTTTATAGATGTGAAGTTCTTCATAAAAACATCTTCTATCCCCTAAGGAAGCGTCTTTTTTTCCGAATTTTTTTCTTACTACATCATCATTTCTTACATATAATTCACCATTTATTTCTCTAATATTTGTTGGATTAATTTTTTTCGCACTAAACTTAATATCAGAGTCTGCATTTTTAGCATAAATAGATACGTAATCATGACCTTTTACTACATGTTTTGCTATTCCACCACCACTTGCTCGTTGGTGAATTAATGTGGCTATAAAGTTATTTCTGCCAAAAATTTCATCACATAGAATTTTTAAGTATGCAAATTCATTATCATCACATTGAATAAAAATAACACCATCATCTTGAAGGAGTTTTTTAGCGAACTCTAGGCGATTTTTAATAAAGGTTAACCAAGTCGAGTGGTTAAATGAGTCGTTATAGTTAAAAGAATCGTTACCTGTGTTATAAGGTGGGTCGATGTAGATACACTTAACCTTTCCTTCATAGCGTTTTAACAGACTTGCTAAGGCAATGAGATTATTCCCTTTGATAATGAGGTTGTCATCATCGCGTAAGGTAATATTTTCTTCAATACCTTGAGCAGTATATCTTTTAGCAGCTGTAAAGACTTTAGGGGCAAGCATACTATTAATTTCATCACTTGCAATGAGCTCGTGATAAAACTTCTCTTGTCGTTTTTGCTCATCCTTGTCCTGCCCTCCTTCGAGGACACAGTCTTTGTAAGGAAAGTCTAAAACTACATCATTAGTTTTGGAGAGGAAATTTCCATCGTGGGTTAGACCAATTTTATTGGTGTAGGTAGTGTAGGAATCGGGTAAAAATTCTTTAGAATCAATAAATCTGGTAAATTTATGACTATCAAATACTAAAGTACCCTTAATATTCTTGAAAAATGCGTTTTTTACTGTGTTATTGCTTAAAAGAAGCTCGATTAAGTCTTCATTTAGCGTTACAGCATCACGATAAATACGTGCTTTTAGCAGCTTTTTATCTGCCCCTATATATATATATGCCCTTTCAGAGAAGAGATTCTTCACTGTTTCGAAGAGGTTTTGTTGCATAGTATAGTCCTGATAAATTCTTTGCAATAGTTTGTAAGGTGTGAGTATAAAAATTTTATAGTTTATATTTTACCGATAACTCTTTAATTTAGTATAATTTTTTACTTTGTTTTACTTGAAATGCCTCGAACTTATTAAGTCCGAGGCATAGAATTGTCATATGTATTGTGATAAAAAACTAGAGGAAAGGGCTATTTTTAAATAATTTATTTACTTAGGCTCCTTTCAGTTTCTCAATGAATTCGCTCAATTCTTTATCAAAGTTAGAGGAAATTTCTTCCTTTTGATTATAGAAAGGAAGACCAAAGATTTTATAGTTACCGTATATAAGACCTTGGGAGCTTGCTTCTTTGGATAAATCTAAAAGAAAATCTTCTTTCCACTTATCTTGCTCAATTAGGTGAGCACCTTTAGGTTCAATATAGCCTTGGTAAGTTAAATAAGGGTCATGATTATCTTGCTCTTTTTCTTTTAAATAAGGGTCATGATTATCTTGCTCTTTTTCTTTTAAATGAGGATCAGTATTATTCTGCTCTTTTTCTTTTAAATGAGGATTATCCTTATTCTGCTTTTTTATTTTTACAAAGAGAAAGAGTAAGTAATCAGGCTCAAATCTTTCCCCATTATTAAAAGAGTAAATAGCTAATTCACTCACGCGTTCATTTCTTATTAGATAGTAAGTGAGGTCTTCTTGTTTATCTAGCTTAGGTTTAATTTTATCTTTGAAATGCTTGATAAAACGTTTTTCTTCACTTGTACCAT
>NZ_NRJH01000072.1 GCF_003585925.1 Psittacicella melopsittaci | reverse complement strand
TCAGTTGTTTAAGTCGTTATTTATATCCGTTTTTATTTAGGGTTGATTAAGTAAGATTTGACTTGAAAGGCTAGAAAATAAAAAAAATGTTTGTATAATAACTCGTATATTACAACGAAAAGGAAAAATAATTTAAGTTCTAACCTTTAATTTACTTATAGGGTGTCTCCTTTGAGATCTTTTGGTTAAATAATAATATAGTCACATAGTAAATAACCACAAAGAAAAGCTTAAATTATTCTCTTTCTCTCTTTTTACAAATAGAGAAAAAACCTAAAATAGGGCAGGTTTAGCTTTTGCGATCACAAAAACTAAAGCTGCACTATTTTTTATTTTCTAAAAAAAATACATTTATTGTCTTGAAAAATAAGAATATAGCTATACACTTATATAGCTATAAAACAATGAAGACAACAGTTATCTAGTTTTTCTGCTTAAAAGGCAGAGTTTTTTACCCCAACGCAATAACACACTTAGACTAACAAGGTCTTTCTTAAGGAGAATTTAATTATATGTCAAACCCAGCAAAATATCCTCTAGTTTCACGTAGCTTGCACTGGCTAATTCTTTTTGCCGTAGTTGCATCTTACGTTACTATTTTTACTGGTTTATATCCATGGCACTTTTTCTTTGGAGCATTAACTTTAGTATTAGCAGTAGTACGTTTAGTAACTATGCATGTTTTTGCTAAAGCAGTACCAGCTATTGTTCCTCCGATTAATTCTTTACAAAAGCTAGTAGCTAAAATCGTGAAAATTCTTTTAGCTCTAATTTTTGTGTTAATTCCATTAACAGGTATTCTGTTCCGTCTTTACTTTGGACGTAACTTTATGATTTTTGAGTGGGAAATTATTCCTGCTGGTTTTATTACCCCAAACCCTGAAATTGGTTCTTTCTTACGTACATGGCACGTTAATTTAGGTTGGGTTGGTATAGGCTTAATTGGCTTACACTCAGCAGCAGCTCTATTCCACCACTATGTAGTTAAAGATAATACTTTAAAACGTATTCTTTAAGAAAAAGGCTTCTCAAGCTCAGCTTGGGAAGCTTTTTTGTTATAATGCAAACTTAACATAGGAAAAAAGTGTATCTATGCAAAAGTATCATCGTATCAATATTATTCTGCACTGGTTAATTTTTCTCTTAGTGGTCTTTGTTTACTATACAGGTTGGTATAGAGCTTTACCTCTGCATCGTTTTGCAGGTGGTTTAGTGTTAGTTCTAGCTGTAATTCGACTAGTTACCATGCATGTGTGGCGACGTCGTTTTCCTGATTTATCAGTAAATAAGTGGGAAAAGTATGCTGCCATGGCAACTAAAATAGCTTTAGCACTACTCTTTATTGTTGTACCTATTCTGGGCATAGTTTTTCGTATGTATTTTGGTTTGGATTTAGTTTACTTTGGTCAGGTGGTTGTACCAGCACATTTAGTAAGCGAAAACCATATTATCGGCGAAAGCTTACGCCAATGGCATGTAGGTTTAGCTTACCTTGCTCTTTTATTACTAGCAGGGCATGCAGGAGCTGCTATTTACCACCACACAGTTCGCAAGGATAACTTACTTAACCGGATGTTTTAAAAGCTCACAAGCAAGGCTTGCGAGCTTTTATTTTTCTCAAATCCCTGAAAAAATTTAATGTTATCATTTGTGAAGAGGTAAGTAAAACTTCCGTTCTTTTAACATGGAGTTATAAGTAGGGCAAGAACTTTACGCTTTTTTCTTGTTAAGAAAAATTAATTAACTTGATTTTTTCACAGTGAGAAAATGATCGAAAAAATGGTATTAACCTAGTAACCTAGTAAGTTAATGGGAGATATAAGACAAATTATTTTTCTCAAGAAACTTCAGTTTTTTGAAGATTTTGTCTGTGCCTTTAGCTCCGAAAATATAACGAACTTAGCGAATTTATAGGCTTGGCAATCAAGGGCAAAAAGTATTGATAAGGGATCACTATTACTTAAGTTTTTTCTCAAGAAAACTAGGGAAAAAATTAATTTTTTTATTTTTTGCTGATTTATCTTTCCCCCTAAATAAATGGTATATAATGAAAGGGCAAAGCGAACCAACGTCTTAGATTATTTAGCTTTAGGAGCAGTTAGTGCTTATTTTAAGGCCTAATATTTTTAAGGGGGAGGCTCTTAAACAAAATATAATCGAGTTGGTTTTCTGCCCAAGTGCTTACTTTCACTGAGAGTAGGAACTAAAAAAAATTACACTTTAGCGGGGAGCAAAGTTTTTGCAGACAAGGTATCAATTGAGGATAGTATATCTTGGCTTTGTGCAGGTAATGGGATACACATTACCTAGTCGAATATGACACTCGTCAGTTTCCAATTACTGTTCCTCACGGAAGAGTAATTGGTTACTGTTTTTCTATATATTCTTTAAGAGGTATAGTCTTTATACCTGTTAAAGCGTATATATTTTATATATGCTGTTTCCTGTCATATAATTATTCACATGAGATTCATGAGCTGCTGGCAATTAACAGCAGCCTTTTTTATATAGGAAGACACCATGCAAAAAACAGATAAGTATCCAAGTATTCAGATAAAAATTCACTGGATAACTTTTGTATTGGTAATGTGTACCTATCTTTGGGTATGGTTAGCTAAGTATGTTCTAGTTAGCTTTCCTGGGGTAGATCACTTTTTCTGGCTCTTGCACTTTTTCTTTGGAGCTTTAGTTTTTGTTTTTACTTGTATTCGCTTTGTTGTGCAAAAGCTTTTACAAAAATACATTCCTGATGTAGTTCCACCTATTGCAGGTTGGCAATACTGGACTGCAACAGTAGTGAAAATTTTCTTAATTCTTGTTTACTGGATTATTCCTGTAGCAGGATACTTGTATCGTTGTAAAAAAGGTGCAACTTTAGACCTTTATGTAAAAACCTTTACCGCACGTTGTGAAGTAGATATGTCTTCGGCACAGATGTGGCATGCAATTCATGTTAATACCGCTTATTTAGCTTTAGCTTTAATTGCTGTACACTCGGGCTTTGTACTATTTAATCACTATGCGAGAAAAAACAATATGCTTTTACGTATGATGCCTAGAAGAAAAAGCAAATAGTTTCTAGACATAGTTTTTTAAAATCACTCTAATTTTTTTAGTTGAAAGCAATTAGTTTTTTTGTAGTTCTATGAATCAGATAAACCTCTTAACTTGAGAAAGTTGAGAGGTTTTTTTATGGAAAAATATTGCAAAATGTAGGGGTTGGGTAATATTACGAAAAAAATAATAGCTAGAATCAAAATATAAAGATAAACTAGAAAGGAAAAATAGTAAGTAAATAAGACTAAATATGGGATAAATTTTGTCTATTTCAGGTAGAGTAAGAAAATCTGGTAAGAAATATAGAGAAAGATTATGACTAGTAAAAAATTATGTGTGCCCAAATTAAGATTTCCTGAGTTTAGTGCACCTTGGGTAAAGGATAAAGTTGGAAATATCTTTGATGAAGTTACTCGTGGGCAAGTACTAGCTGTTGCCGACATGAGTCCAATTCAGACCCCTATATATATATCCCGTTTATTCATCACAAACTATAAATAATGGGATCATAGGTTACTATAAAGAGTATTTGTTTGAGGACGCTATTACTTGGACTACGGATGGATACGCTGGGCGAGTTACATTCCGCTCTGGTAAATTCTACAGTACAAATGTAAATGGAGTATTAATTTCACACAAGGGTTTTGGTAATAAAGCTATAGCTGAGGCACTAAATAGAGTTGCCTATAGATACGTTGCACAAGCTGTTATACCAAAATTAATGAATAATGTAATGGAAGAGATAGTATTTTACTATCCTCTAGAAATTTCCGAACAGCAAAAGATAAGTAAACTGTTTATAGAACTTGATGAAAAAATATTATCTTTTGAACAGCAACTTAATAAGCTAGATTCTTTAAGAATATCATTACAAGGGAATCTTTACACTACTAATAGCCCCCAACCAAAGCTTAGATTTCCTGATTTCAAAGAAGATTATCATACTCTAACAGTTAGTGAGATAGGTGAAGTTAAAACAGGTAATACCCCTTCAACAAAAGTCAAAGAATATTGGGGTAGCAATACTGATGAGACTAAATACATTTGGGTTACGCCAACAGATATAAATTCTTCAACGATTGAGAGAACAGAAAGAACGTTAACTTCTTTAGGTTGGGAAAAAGCAAGAAAAGTTCCTGCTAATTCACTATTAATTACATGTATTGCTTCAATTGGTAAAAACACCATAAACCTAACTCCAGCCGCTTTTAATCAACAAATCAATTCACTAACTCCTAAGCAAGGATTTGATAGCTATTATTTACTTCATCACTTTAATAGAAACAAAGTAAGATTAGCGAATGCTGGAAACTCTTCTATAACAGAAATAGTAAATAAGACGCAGTTTGAGAAATTTACCTTAAGACTACCTAAAGAGTACGAAGAACAAAGGAAAATAGGTAAATTATTTAAGGAAGTTGATCAGTTAATTTTGAGATATAAGAATATGATTGAGTATCATCAAATTCTAAAAAGAGCACTTCTCCAGAGTATGTTTGTTTAAACTAAATAAGTCCTCGACACTTAGTGTTGAGGACTTAATAATATGTATAGAATTTTATAGAGGCACTTTTCAAAATAAAGTTTTTTCTTTAGGTTATAATATTTACAATTGTTTAAATATAAAAATTGCTTTAATAAAGCAAAAGTTTCAAAAATTAAGAAAAAATCATGACAAAACAGATTATACAGGGACCAACACTCAGATTTCCTGGGTTTAGTACTCCTTGGGTACGGGATAAAGTTAAAAATGTCTTCGATGAAATCACTCGTGGACAAGTACTTGCTGTACCTAAGATGAGTCCTGTTCCTACCCCTATATATATATCCTGTTTATTCATCACAGACAGTGAATAATGGAGTAGTAGGCTATTATAAAGAGTATCTATTTGAGAATGCTATCACATGGACTACAGACGGAGCAAATGCTGGTACAGTATCTTATCGTGAAGGAAAATTCTTTAGTACAAATGTAAATGGAGTTCTTATTTCTCATAAAGGTTTAGGAAACTTAGCTATAGCACTAGCTTTGAATAAAGTATCATATAAGCATGTCTCAACTGCAGGTATTCCGAAATTAATGAATAATGTAATGGCTGAGATAGATTTCAACTATCCACCAGAACTTGCTGAACAACAAAAAATAAGTAACTTCTTTAAAGACGTTGACAATAAAATTACTAGTTTACAAAACGCATTATCTAAAACAAAAGAATTAAAACGGTCTTTAGTCTATAAGCTTCTAGTTGTAAAAAATGGTATCCAACCTGAACTAAGATTTCCAGAGTTTATTTCACCTTGGATAGAGAGTAAAACAGAGGATATTTTTGACAGTTTTAAAAGAGGTGTGATAGATACTATCGATGATTTAAGCAAAGAACCGACGGATGATCTCAAATATCCAGTGTACTCAGCCCAAGTAGCTAATAATGGAATTTGTGGATACACAAATACTTATACCCATGAAGATTGTATAACTTGGGTAACTGTAGGACAAAAATCTGGATTAGTGTTTTTTAGGGAAGGTAAATTTAATGCAAATGATCTTTGTGGAATAGTAACTTCACATCGAGGTTGTAGCAACAGAGCTATGGCTGAAATTTTAAATCGTGTTGCTTATCGATATAAGAATAGTAGTGATATTCCTCAAGTAAATATGGCAACTTTTAAACAAATTATTATAAAACATCCAGAAGATGTTTTAGAACAAGAAAAATTAAGTAATGTTTTCAAAGATGTTGATAATTTAATTTTTGCCTATGAAAGAGTTTTAGAACAGCAAAAAACTTTGAAGCAAGCTATTTTACAACGTATGTTTATTTAACGTATATAAGTAAGTCCTCGACATTTTGTGTCGAGGACTACTTTATATAATAACAGCCCTTTTTAAAAAAAATGATTCTTCATATAAAGAAACAGTTTTAGGTATAATGCTTTTAAAAGGATTAAATTTTACCTATAAACCTAAGCGAGAGTCATGATAAAACAGATTATACAGGGTACTTTACCTAGTTTTACTGGGTATAGTGGACCTTGGGTAATAGAAAAAATGAAGAAATTCTTCGTAAAACCTACTCAAGGACAGGTGCTGACAGTACCTAAAGCCAACACTATTTTAGCCCCTATATATATATCCGTTCCAATCATTAGAAGATATAGATAATGGGGTCTCTGGATACTCTAAAGAATACTTAT
>NZ_NRJH01000071.1 GCF_003585925.1 Psittacicella melopsittaci | reverse complement strand
CTTAATCTATAGACATTAATGAAGAGCAATCTTTAATAAACTCCTCATGACAAATTAAATAAAGCCTCGCATCTGCGAGGCTCTATTTTATTTAAAATACAGTAACTAATAACTTTTTTACTTGTAAACTTTTATTTACGAGGATATAAGATTATAATAAAGATTAGCTATTATTTTAATTATAGTAACTCTTGAGTTAATAAAATTAGCCATCTTCTTAACTCAAAAGCTACGCAAACAAAAAAAGCATGGAGTTTGTATGCCACATAATTTTGAACAACAAGAACGTACAGCTGATATCGTAGCACGTCAACTACGAGAATTAGATAAATTTGAACGTTTAGCAACACGCAATAAAATTCGTCGTGATCAAGTTTACCTTCTGAGCAACAAACACCCCGCGTTCACAGCTTTAACTCAAGCTTTTTTTAAAGCCCCTTACGTTTTTACTGATCGTCGTCCAGTAAACTCTCTTTACTTACATACAGAGTTACCTACTGCCGAACAAAAAGCTTCTAACCCAGATAAGTACCATGACAACAAAGATGTTGCTCGTTATCTTTCTGAGTTCTATCTTCACCTCTTTGCTGTAGTTGAATTAACTTCAATTTCAGGGATGTTTGGTGAACTAGGGCAAGAACGTTTACACTTAGCTGCAAATGTTTATGCTGAGGCGTTACTTGATAACCACCGTGACATTTTTGATAAAAGTGTACGTTCACTAGGTGAATTACATCCACACCGTGATCTAGAACTTGTAGAGCACCTTCTTGCTCGTCAAGAAGAACCTGAGTTCTTAGATAACATTTTCCATAACTTTAGTTCTTCACCTTATGCTTTAGCGCATAGATTACTTTTAACCTGTGCTAAACACCAAGCTAACGACAGTGAATTCTACACTAAAGTTTACCAAGCAACAATTAGTTACTTACTAAAAAATACACTATTTGGTACAGCTGTAGGTATGGATATAGCTACGGCAACTGCTTACTTAGATAACGACACTTTAGATCTAGGTACTTTCTATGCTGTAGATGATGCGCAATTATTTGGTAACTACTTCAAAGCTGTATTTGAAACAAAACTCAAAGAGCACCAAGCTGATTTAAGTTTATACAACTCAATTGCCAATAAATTCTTCTTAAGCAAACAAAGCTTACTTGAATTTGTTAACTTAAATCGTGACTGGGTTGCAAGTCTAGTACCAGTAGAAGTTATTGGTCATTTAGCTGATACAGATAAAGTACGTAAAGGCGTACATGAAACTAGTCAAGTGTACTTACGTAACGAAGAAGCTCTAGTAGAATTACATGAGTTACTTATCCAAGATCATTTAGACTAAAACAAAATAACTAAGTCATTAAAATATCCCTTGCATTTTAGATGCAAGGGATATTTTTATGCTTGTAGTTTAGCAGAGCTTTTAACTTGACTTCAGTGCTAATTTGCCAATGCGCAAATTTGTCAATTTACTATTTTACCAATATACCAATACTTAGCCTCACTCAAGGTGATGGCTATTTACTGATTTTTTGAAGTTTTGGTTTTTGGGTTTGGGTTTGGGTTTGGGCTTTGGGGTTCGTTTTGGCTTTTGTTTTGGCTTTTGTTTTGGCTTTTGTTTTGGCTTTTGTTTTAGCTTTGGTTTAGCTTTGGTTTAGCTTTGGTTTAGCTTTGGTTTAGCTTTGATTTTGGATTTGGGTTTAGTTTTGGATTTTGCTTTGGTTTTGGCTTTAGTTTAAAGCTTGCCATAAGCCTCTTGACTACACTGATAGATTTGCTCGCGCAACCAAACATAAACAGGATGATTATGGGTGCGAGCATGCCAAATTAAGGTTTTAGTAAAGCCAGGAACCGCTAGTGGTGCCTCACAAGTATAAAGACGAGGATCATTATTTACTAAACGCCAAGGTACTACCGCTAAATAGTCACTGTGCACTAGCAATTCCCGCAAAGCCATAAAACTATGTAAAGATACTTGCACTTGGCGTTGGTACCCTAAACTGCTTAAAGCCTCATCTACTATCCCTGTAAACGAACCCCCATGATAAGAAACTAAGGCATGCTTAGCCTCACTAAACTCTGTCAAGCCTAGTTCTTTGCCTGCCAAAGGATGTTCTTTGCCCATAGCTACAACATACTTTTCTTGATAGAGCTTACGCATATAGACATCCGTACCTTGGTATAACTCAGTCTCCAAGGCAAAATCAATTTTGCCTTGCTCAAGAGCTAGCTGGGTTGAGTCTAAAGAACCTATATTCATTTGGCAAACTCTAATCCCAGGAGCTACCTGAGCTAAATGCGCAATTAACGGTAGCACTACCGCCTGACAGGCGTAATCGGTTGAGGCAATAGTAACCGTGAGCTGAGCTTGCTCAGGAATAAACTCACTGCCTTGGTAAAGGTTTTCAATGGCGAGAATAACCTGTTCTACTTGAGGCAAGAGTTCACTTGCCTTAAGCGTTGGCACTATACCATGCGGAGTACGCAAAAATAACTCATCGTCAAAGGTTTCTCGTAAGCGAGCCAGAGTTTTACTCATAGCAGGTTGACTAATATACAAGCGTTGGGCTGCTCGACTCACGCTTTTTTCTTGTCCGAGGACGTAAAAGGCTTTTAAGAGATTTAGATCCAGTTGATGTAACATTTATGGTATAACCTCAAGTTATATTCTATATAAAAAAATGCTATTAGCTTTATATCATTATAAGGCATATAATAGTTATAGCAAAAGGGAAATAGATAACACACCCTAAGCTAATAACTTTCTTAACAATAAAACAACAACATAAAAATAAAAATACAAAACAACAAACTAATAAAAATACAAAACAACAATCTAATAAAAATAACAAACAACAACGGAGAAATAATTATGTTACATCAAATTAACTGGCCTCAAGGTTTTGTTCCTGGTTTTACTGATAACTTTGCTTCAAATGAAGTAATCGTTGCAGGTCTAACAGTTGAGCAAGTATGGAAATATCTTGTTGATACTAAATACTGGCCACACTATTATGAAAACTGTTCAGATATAAAACTTTATGATACCGACTCTACGCAACTAAGTGCGGAACAAAGATTTTTCTTTAAAACCTTTGGTTTTCCAGTAGAAGCAAAAGTAACTGAATTTGTTGCTCCAAGTGCCGAACAACCAGCACGTATTTCATGGCACGGTTGGGACGGTGAACCAGGTACAGATACACGTCTAGATGTTATCCACGCTTGGTTAATCGAAGCTTTACCTGATAACCGTGTACGTATTCTTACCCAAGAAACCCAAAACGGCGTTCCTGCGCAACAATTAGCTCGTACTTTACCTAACCCTATGATCAATGGTCACCAAGATTGGTTAAATGGTTTAGTGCAAAGTGCTAAAAACAACCTCGAGGTATAATTATGCTCGCTCTTAGTAATCTCTTACAATATCTTAGTATTCGTTTAACTTACCTTGTAGGCTTAGTTTGGGCAAATTGCCTCTTAGGCTTAACTTGGTTTTAGTCTGAACTCTCTCTAACAAAGACATAAAAAAAGTGCATTCATTATCTGAATGCACTTTTTTATGTTTTTAGATTCCTAAAGCCCTTAATTATAAAACACAAAACACAAAACACATAATTAAGAACTTTAGATTAATAAGTAGTACACATCGCAAACCAAATATTAAAACCTGACACAAAACTACTTAACATCTAAAAACGTTCCCTTATTATACACTAGGAAAGCTTTGTATAGCAAAAAATCTGATCAAAAAAGATCAATATTTTTAGAAAAAACCTAATTAATTGAGAAAACGTCTTACTTAGAAGCCAAAGCCTTAGCTAAGGCATTATTAGCTAAATAAGCTTGTAAAGCAAATACCGCTAAAGTATGCGTTGTATCACGAAAATGTTTTTGTTCTAATAAACCAGCAAGATCATTTAAAGGCCAACGAATTAGCTCTAGAGGTTCGGGCTCATCACCTTGCGGTTTTACAGGAAGTTGCTCTAATTCTGTGGCTAAGACTATATGATGAAAGCCTGTATTATAGCCAGGACTACTCGAGGTGGTGCTAAGATGGACAACTTTATTAGCTTTATAACCCACTTCTTCGCCTAGTTCACGTATAGCAGCTTCAATAGGAGTTTCTCCTTGTTCTACCCCACCACGGACAAAGCCAAGTTCATACTGTAAAGTACCACCTGCAAACTCACGCACACAAAGTAAATGATCTTGCTCTATAGCTATTACAGTTACGGCATCACGACGCGAAGCCAAACGAAAATATTCTCTTTGCTCGCCATTACTAAAACGCAAATGCACGCTCTCTACATGAAAAATACCTAACTTACCCAGATAGTGCAGATTAGATACTTGCGGAAAGTCTTTTTTCTCGGACATAGACTCTATCCCTAATGTTTGCGAAAATAATCAATTAAGTAAGTAACTATAATTAAACAAATAACTATAGTTGTAATCGCGGTAAATAAATCCATAATTTTTTTATTTAATTATTTTACAATAATTTACGTATAAAAAAAAGCGTTCATTTATAATGAACGCTTTACTATATACTAACAAATAATTACAATTACAATTACAAATGGTGGGTGGTACTGGGCTCGAACCAGTGACCCTCAGCTTGTAAGGCTGATGCTCTCCCAACTGAGCTAACCACCCAAGAAGATAAAAAGTGGCGGTCTGGACGGGACTCGAACCCGCGACCCCATGCGTGACAGGCATGTATTCTAACCAGCTGAACTACCAGACCACTAAAAAAATTAATTTGGCGATG
>NZ_NRJH01000070.1 GCF_003585925.1 Psittacicella melopsittaci | reverse complement strand
AAAGAACATTCTCGTTTTTCTCTGTTAATTGGGGCAAAGAGAAATATTTTAGTTATACCTATAACTTATCAGATATAATTTTTATTTATCATAGACTTATAACTGTGCTAAAATCAAATTAGATATATTTAATCTTGAATATTTATTATATTTATTTTTATTTATATTTATATATCACTCTAATAGCTCAAGTTAAGGATTAAATATATGATAAAACAAACTCTCAAAAAGATCCTTGAAAATAATATTGTTAAAACCTGCTTTGGCATAGTTGGGGCATGTGGTTTATACTTTAGTATTTACTTACCTGTTACCCAATTAGCTTGGTTTAACGATCCTGATAAACCTCTACGTCCGTTTATTTATGGTGGGGTTTTAGTCACCATTTATATAGGTATAGCGATTTATCAAGTAAGTCAATTTAGAAATAGTCTTGGCACCAAAGGAGGAGTTGTTCTCTTTGGTTATGGTGATCTCTTTCTCACTGTTTTTGTTCTCTTCTTTTCTGCTATAGTCTATTATCTCTTATTAGCTATTTTTGATATCAAAGAATACGAAGAGGCAATTTTCTCGGTATTAGCACCAGTTAACCTCTTACTCTTTTTCTGGCTCTGCTATCGTAATGCAAAATATAATTCAATTTGGTTCCAACCTTTTGCTATTTTTGCTCGCTTTTTTGCCTTATTCCTGACAATCTTTGCAATTATTGCCTTTACCTCAAGTCGTGATATTAAAGATCTGATTCGAGCAGGTATTTTAATCTATGTCTCAGCACGCTTAGTAGGTACTCTAACCGTAACCCATGAAGAAATTGCCTACCTTAAAGAGTTACGTACTGTGAACGAAGATATGGATTACTTTGATCAAATGAGTCAAAAACCAAAAAATTTCTTTGCTTAAATAACAAAAAAAGTCTATGTTTTTTCAACATAGACTTTTTTAATATGTAAAATTTATTTTTTAGCGTTGTGTTTTTCCACACTTGCACGCACAAAGTCAATAAATAATGGTTGACCTTCACGCGGAGTAGAAGTAAATTCAGGGTGACATTGGCAGGCAATGAACCATGGGTGATCTTTTAATTCGATCGCTTCTACTAAGCCGTGGTGCTCTGAAGTACCAGCCACAACCATACCGTGCTCTTCTAGAGAAGGAACATATTTAGAGTTCACTTCATAACGGTGACGGTGACGCTCTACCATGTTACCGTGGTAAAGGTCATAAATGTGCGTACCTTCTTTAAGTTCAATTTTGTTTGCACCTAGACGCATAGTACCACCTAATTGTTCAAGGGTACCAGTTTTAAGTACGTCCACACCCCATTCTGAGATTAAACCAATTACTGGGTTGTTAGTACTGCTATCAAACTCAGTTGAGTTAGCGTCAGTAAAGCCACAAACGTGACGAGCAAATTCAATTACCGCTACTTGCATCCCTAAACAGATACCAAAGTAAGGAATTTTGTTTTCACGAGCATATTGAGCTGCTAAAATTTTACCCTCAACACCACGGTTACCAAAGCCACCTGGAACGAGGATACCATCAAAGCCCGCTAGCATTTCATCAGCACCGCGTGCTTGTACGGTTTCAGAGTCAACATAGTGAATATTCACTTTAGCACGATTAAATAAACCAGCATGTTTTAGAGCTTCATTTACTGATTTATAAGCATCAGGTAATTCTACATATTTACCTACTAAAGCAATATTAACTTCGTGAATTGGATTAGCTTCTTTGTAGATTACTTCTTCCCACTCACGTAAATCAGCAGGTTTAACATTTAAGTTAAAGCGTTGACATAAAATGTCATCTAAACCTTGGCTTGATAATAAAGCTGGGATTTTATAGATAGAATCTACATCTTTCATGCTAATTACTGCACGTTCATCTACGTTACAGAATAAAGCAATTTTATTACGTTCATGTACTGGTAAAGCGACAGTTGAACGACAAATTAAAATATCTGGTTGAATGCCAATACTTAATAATTCTTTTACTGAGTGTTGTGTTGGTTTTGTTTTAACTTCTCCAGCTGTTGGTAAATATGGTGCTAGAGATAAGTGAACAAATGCTGTATTTTGACGACCTACACGAATAGATAACTGACGTAAAGCTTCTAAGAATGGCAGAGATTCAATATCTCCTACTGTACCACCTACTTCAACTAAAGCCACTTGGTGACCTTTAGCTGCAGCTAATACTTTTTCTTGAATTTCGTTGGTGATATGAGGAATTACTTGAATAGTATGACCTAAATAGTCACCACGACGTTCTTTACGTAATACATCTGAATAAACACGACCTGTCGTAAAGTTGTTTAATTTAGACATTTTTGTGCGGATAAATCTTTCATAGTGACCTAAGTCAAGATCTGTTTCTGCACCGTCTTCAGTTACAAATACTTCACCGTGTTGGGTAGGGCTCATTGTACCTGGATCCACGTTAATATATGGGTCCATTTTTAACATGGTAACGTCTACTCCACGAGATTCTAGTAAAGCAGCAATTGAAGCAGCTGCCACACCTTTACCTAATGAAGATACAACACCACCTGTAATAAAGATAAACTTTGTTTGGAATTCAGAAGACATACTAAAAATTATCCGATTTTTATTGAAAAAAAAATATATTGCCCTTTGGCAATAAATGATTTTTCCACTATCCAGTTTTACCTGGCAATTTATACCATTCCATATTATACCATTTTTCTTAATTTTAGAATAATTTTTTTCTCGGCAAAATTTTTTCTATCTACGGAAAAAATAGACTAAAAGCACTATTTTAGCTTCTTAATTTTCCTTAATGGCATACTTTTTTTAAGACTATTTTTATTTTTCTCTGTCTAAGCAAAAGTAAAAGAAATATTTTTTTCTCTGTCTAAAATGCGAGAATATACATGTAAATTAGTATACTATTTTATTGATTCTCTTTATTTAAGTCTAAACATAGACGTTAATTTAGCACTTTAGCTCACCTTAGGCGTCTATTCTTGGATTTTAATCCACAGAGCTTAGATATTTTCAATAAAATTTAGTTAATTTTCTTACATTCCAAGTATAATATTGGCTAAGTAAAAAAATTTTATCTTTTACAGGAAAATTGTTTTACCACTTACACATCATTCATCTGAAAATTAAGTGAAGGTTTACATGAGATTTTTAAAAAGATGGAGTTTAACAAGATTCCCGTGGTTTCTTCTCTTTGTAACTGGGGTTTCTGCTAACGCTTATGCTTTAGTTTTACAAAACTACTTCAATGAGTTACCTTGCTATCACTGTGTTATTGATAGATATTATCTCTACTTAATCGCCTTAGCAGGTCTAATTGGCTTTATAATGCCTAAATTTACTTTAACGCGTTTAGTAGCTTGTTTACTTTTCCTTTACGCTTCAGTAATGGGAGTACTAAACAATATCACTCACCTTGATAAAATCGCTTCGCATCAAGCAAATCCATTTAGCATCGGAAGTTCTTGTCCTTTATACTTTGACCTTTTAGGTGGTCTACCACAAAAATACTTCCCAGGCGTGTTTGCTCCTCTAGGTAACTGCGAAACAGGTGGTCCAACAGTTCTGGGCTTAAACCTTGTTGAATGGACATTTGTTCTCTTTATTGCTCTAACTGTAGTAGCAGCTTTAGTATTAATTAGCCAAGTTTTTCGTTTACCGAAAAAAAATGGTTTCTCCTTTAGTATGAAAAAATAAGCACGTAAAATTTCGTGCTTTTTTTTATATGCTTTATAATATAGATATTAGCTAACTTTATATACTCTCTTTTCTTATGTCGGAAATAAAATTAATTGTCGGTTTAAATAATCCTGGTAACGAATATAAAGATACACGTCACAATGCAGGTAAATGGGTAATCGATGCCCTCTTAGATACCTTTGGTGGTCACCTCAAAGCAGAAAAGAAATTCTTTGGCGAAGTAGGGGAAATTACCATTAATGGCCACCGAGTACGTATTCTTTGTCCGACCACTTTTATGAATCTTTCAGGTAAAGCAGTAGAGCCTATGTTAAAGTTCTACAATATTCAACCTGAACAAATGCTAGTAATTCATGATGAAATGGCTATTGAACCTGGCACTTGTCGCCTCAAGTTTGGTGGCGGTCATGCTGGACACAATGGCTTAAAAGATATTCATCGCTTTGCTGGTGATAAATACTGGCGTTTACGCGTAGGCATAGGTCACCCAGGCGATAAAGCTAAAGTAACAGGACATGTACTTGGTCGTCCTACCGAAGCCGAACGCAAACTTAATGCCCAAGCTGTCGATAAAGCAGTTAAAGGAATTGAAGATATTTTTAAACTTGGTTTAGAAAAAACCATGACGAGCTTTAATCAAAAATAGCATCAAGCGTCAATATCTAGTATAATTACAGAGTTATAATTTTATTCTCTTTTTACTTAGTCAAAATTAAGGAAAATACATGGGTTTTAGATGTGGTATTGTTGGTCTCCCTAACGTAGGAAAATCAACATTATTTAATGCCTTAACCAAAGCTGGGATTCAAGCAGAAAACTACCCTTTCTGTACCATTGAACCTAACACGGGGATTGTTCCTATGCCTGATCCACGTTTAAATGTTTTACAAGATATTGTAAAAACTGAACGCGTGATTCCTACTACTATGGAATTTGTGGATATTGCAGGTTTAGTAGCAGGTGCTTCTAAAGGTGAAGGTCTAGGAAACAAATTCTTAGCAAATATTCGTGAAACTGAAGCTATAGGTCACGTAGTACGTTGCTTTGAAAATGATGACATTATTCACGTTAATGGTCGTATTGATCCTTTAGATGATATAGATACAATTAACACCGAACTAGTTTTAGCAGACTTAGACGTTTGTGAAAAAGCAGTACAACGTTTAGCAAAACGCGTAAAAGGTAATGACAAAGACGCTAAAGCAGAATTAGATGTAATTCAAAAATGTTTAGCGGCTCTAACCGAAGGTACTTCATTACGTACTTTAGGTTTAAGTGATGATGAGCAAAAACTTATTAAAAGTTATAGCTTTTTAACTTTAAAACCTGTAATGTACATAGCTAATGTAAATGAAGACGGTTTTGAAAATAACCCATACCTTGAAAAAGTACAAGCTTTAGCAGCTAGCGAAGGTTCGGTAGTAGTACCAATTTGTGCCGCTATTGAAGCAGAAATTGCTCAATTAGACGACGAAGAAAAAGCAGCTTTCTTAGCTGACCTAGGTCTTGAAGAATCAGGTTTAGACCGTGTTATTCGTGCGGGTTACAAACTTCTTAAATTACAAACCTACTTCACAGCTGGAGTTAAAGAAGTACGTGCTTGGACTATTCCAGTAGGTGCTACAGCTCCTCAAGCTGCAGGTGTTATCCACACAGATTTCGAACGTGGCTTTATCCGTGCAGAAGTTACTGCTTATGATGACTTTGTTGCTTGTAATGGTGAACAAGGAGCAAAAGAAAAAGGTAAACTTCGCCTTGAAGGTAAAGAATACATAGTTCAAGATGGTGATGTAATGCACTTTAGATTTAATGTATAAAAAAAAGCAGGAGATAATTCCTGCTTTTTTTATTTTCTACTTTTTTATTTTTTTACTTGCTCTATATAAGTATTAGCATTTTCAATAAAGGTTACCCAAGCTTCGGGATGCATGCTTTGGGCAAAGTTTTTTAATCTATATTTTTGCTCAGTAGAACGTATTTTTGCCAAAAGATCCATATTTAAATCTAATTCTAGTTTGGCAATAATCGGAGCATAAATATGACGATAAATTAAATTTGCCGCTTGCGGTAAGAAAATATTTTCTTGCAAAAACTCTTGCTGCTTTAAAAACACTTCCCTAAAAAGCGTTGAGATTTCACTGCGACGCGTCACATCATAAATTATCATAGCTTTTTCATTAAAGTATTGCTTATCTTCAGCCAGATCTCCCCAATATACAGGAATGCAACCTGCCTCAAGACCTAGAGCTAAATTCTCTGAAACCACACTATGTAAATTTATTTGCTCTGGACATAAATGAAAAGTAAAGTTTTGTAAATACGCCAGTTTATCTCCTTGATAAACTTGAGCTAAACGATCATCATTGTGCGCATAGTTGCCCGCAAATTTTATTGGCAAATGCTTTAAATAAGGATCTATCCCATGAATCATGGTAAAAATATCTAAAGAACCTTTAGCAAAAAAACGATTGTCTTTATTAGTCAAACAAGCCATATACTCTTTACGAGTAAAAGGATTAGCTTTGCGTAAAGCTTCGAGTTCGTCTATTTTAGCTTGAATTTGTTCGAGACTAGGGAAAAGACCAAATAAGCGTAAACACCAAGCAGGTAAACGAAAATAATTTGCTCGTGGCATGCGTTTAACTGACTCTTGCCCAATACATATATCTACATGATCAGCTAAAAAGTCCGACATTTGTTTAGTAGTAGGAGTAATTAAAACCGAAACTGGACTAAAACAAACGCGATAAGGACGCTTTGCACTTGGCGTGTTTATCCGCTCGAGAATTTGCTCGCGGCTGAGACGATTATCTAGATCACGAGCTTGAAAAGGAAAATAAATTTCTAACTCTCCTGCTAGCTCTTCAACCATTAGATCACGATTGAGTAAATTATCTTCACCTATAGCTAGAGGACGATTAAAATAGGTAATTTTCATATTAACAAAAAAATAAAGGAGGTTAAGCTAAACCTCCTTTATTGTACTATAAATTTATCCTAATTGCTCTAGCATATTCTTTAAGTCAGCAGTAATTTCTTGTTGCGAATACTTGTACCAATCTACGGTCCAAATACGCTCAATATTCCAGCCTAAACGACGTAAAACCATGCTGCGTAAGCGGTCACGATCACGTGCCGATTTAGCACTTGCATAGGTTTGTCCATCAGTTTCTAAGCCTAAAATATAAGTACTGCTACCTTTAGGAGCAAAAGCCATATCTATACGGTAACTAGCTACACCTATTTGAGTATTAACTTCATAGGTATCGCCTATTTCTTCAACTAAAGAGCGAGAAATATAGTTAGCAGTCGATAGACTACTTTGTCCTTGCACAGGTCGAACATGAGGTAAAATTCCTGTTTGGGCATATTTTAAGAAAGCTCTTAAATCATTTACCCCTGAATCACGCGATTCAGTTACTTCTTTAACCTCTTGATAAGTGAACGAACTAAAAATTTCCATCCGTTTTTTACTACGAGTAAATAGAACATTTAGACGTTTACTTCCACCTGCGGCATTAATTGGACCAAAGCGTTGCGGTAAATTGCCTCCTAGTTTAGCTGGGGCATAGGTGCAACTAATAAAGATAACATCACGCTCATCCCCTTGGACATTTTCAAGGTTTTTAACAAACACAGGTTCTACTGTGCCTTCATATAATTGATAAATGTCTAAGGCTTTTGGATTAGCTTCAAGTAACTTATTAAACTCACGTTCAATTAAAGTTGCTTGGCGTTGGTTCATAGCCACAGCTCCTAAAGTCTCATCTGGATGAGTTAAGAGTTGTTCGATCATAGCTTGGGCTACAACCTTAGCTTCAAGCGGATTTGCTCTTTGATAATGGAAAGTACCTTCAACCTTATGGAACTTAATACCAAAATCTGGATGTTGAGCATAAGGAGAAGGGAAGGCGATTAATTTAGCCCCATAGTATTGTTGGTTTGAAAAAGCAATTAAAGATTCGTGACGCGAACGATAGTGCCAACGTAATACTCGAGTTGGGAACATAGTTGTTGCCACATCTAGAATTGATTTTGCTGTTTGGGTAATTAATTGTCCTTCATCATTTTCACTTGTTGCCCGACTTTGACTGAAAAAGTTGGTTGGCGGTAATTGTTTTGGATCCCCAACAATCACCACTTGTTTACTTCGAGCTATAGCTCCTAAAGCATCTTCGGGCGTAACTTGCGAAGCTTCATCCATAATCATTAAGTCAAAACTCAAACTTCCTGGAGTTAAAAACTGTGCTACTGAAGCTGGTGACATCATAAAGCAAGGTTTTAGAGCTTGTAAAGAAGTACCTGCTCTAAAGATTACATCTCTTAAACTTGCTCTCATGTTCTTGTGATTTACCACATACCTTAATAATGCCATTTCTGTTAAGGCTGCTGGACGTTTAGATTCTACTCCCGCCACAGTTTTGGTATTAACATCAATTGCATAGGCAGTGTTCTGGCGTTGTAAGTATTTTAAGTTTTCATCAGCTTGATCAAACTTTTCTACAATGGCATTGTGATTAATTGAAGAGAAGTCGCGTAATACTGGTGATTGTTCAATAACTTTCCAAGCCAGATAATTAAAGAACACTTGCGAGAACATGTTAGCTAACTGTGTGGTAGTTAAGTTAGACACTTGTTCTGCATAGTTAGAAATTTTTCCTATACCTAAATCTAATAGACTTTGCGTTGCTTTAAGATAGTCTATCCACTCAATAAGTCCATCAGCACAATCTAGAGCTAACTGATTACGGACAATTAAATCAAGTAAGCTGTTCGTACTTTCACCTATCCAAAGATTATCTTGCAATGCCGTTAAACTTACAAATTCAGCAAAAGTTTGGCGAGCATTTTTAATGCTACTGCTTAAGCTTGCCATTTTCTCTTGCGCTTGAATAAAATCTGCAAAACTATTAAAGGCTTCAAACATAGATAAAATACCCCTTGCGGTAATATTTAAATTTGTTTGCTGATTTAAAGTAGTTTGCGTTTGTTGCATTCGGGCAATGCGTAATACTTCTTTGAGGCTTAATCCCACTTGAGATTGTTTTTGCAGATCACTAACCTGCTCAACGTTACCTGCAATAGCCTGCATATTTGAGGATTTTAACTCCCCAAGTAAACGAGCCAAGCCAATAAATTGTTGAGCTAAATACCAAGTATTTGCAGTCATAATAATACTTGGATGCTCTTGATATAAACGTTGCGAAATAGCATTGTTTACTTGGTGATTAACAAGATAAGCATGTAAATCACTTAAAGCAGCATCAAAGCTTGTTAGTTGCTCTATTTGTGCCTCACTAATTAATCCTGAACTAAAGCGTTGTTCTTGAGCTTGCTCATGGAATAAAGCTAAACCATCTTGGAGCGTTGTTTGCAGATCAACAACTTTGAAGTCGGCTTTTACTAGTTTGGTGAGAATTTGAATTTCTGGTAATAAACTTTGGGCTAAGTTGCTTAATTGACTATAGTCACGTAGAGGCACTTTAAGATACGAATTTACTTGGGCTTCGGCTTCGCGTAAACGATGGAAGTCACTTTCAATTACGCGCCCTATTTCTACTACAGCAAAAAACTCTTCTTCACTAAGTAAATAAGTTAAGACAGGACTAACTTGCGAGTTATGTAGTTTATTACGACAGTAATCGGCAACCTTATTTGTCCAGTCACATAAAGTACGGACATGCTCGAGATTCGTTTGGGCACCCTGATATAGTGAGCCAAAAAAGTCTTTATAAGACTGAGAATTTTCTAGCATGCGTAACTTAGCATAATAAGAGTCAATGCGAGCTAAAATACGTTCTACGGCAATATCGTCATAATCTATGCCTCGGGTTAAGAGTAAGAAACGACGACGTGCATTTTTATAACTACTGTTAAATAAGCGAGCTATAAAGTTTGGCTTATTAATTAAAGCCTTACGCATTTCGACAAACTCTTCATAAGAAGCGAGATGCCCCAAATCAAAATCCATTTGTAAGGATTCAATTTCGTAGCGTAACTGCGATAAAGATTCATCAAGTTCTTTAAAGTTAGTTTCAAGTACTGGACTTAAGTAGTTAATGCTACGGTATTTAACTAGGTTTGCCGGAAGCTGACTTAAAAGTTGAGCTAAATCAACTAATTGTTGATAGTTTAACTCTAAAGTGCCCGAAAGCTTGCTGGTTAAATAGTTTAAAAACTCATTTGCCGATTTTTGGTTTTCGCTATCACACTTGAGATAAGACTCTAAGCTTATTGCTAAACGATTTAAACTTGCGAGATTACCACTCTCTTGAATTTGACTTTCAAATTGCGGTAAGCAAGTTAGTAAATGGGCAAATAAACGTTCAACTTCGGGACTGCGTAATAAACGTTGACGCTCGGCAATTGAATAGTATTTAGCTCTTAACTCTGGAACGAGAGTTACTTTACTAAACTCAGTTTGCTCATAGCGATTTTGTTGCACTAAACAATCTAAATATGCGTAATTAAATAAGCCCTGACCTTGTGAAGCACTAAAGCCTGTAAAGCGTTCTAAATGCTCTAAATCATGCTGTAAAGCATTAAAGAGCGAAGTAGGCTCGAGTGGGTTTACTAATAAACGACGTAAAAGATTTAAATCAACAAAATCATTTACTTGCGTTAAAGGTAAAGAAGCAAACTTTTTGGCAAAAATATCGAGGGCAAGTAAATCTAAATGCGCTAATTCTAGATCTTGAGCATCGGCTCCACTTGGAGCTAACTCTCCACTCGCTAAAACCGCTTCGGGCTCGATTTGGTGAGTACGCAGTAGAGTTTGAACAAAGTCTTTGATCTCAACTAGACTTTTTTGCCAGTTATAAAGAGCTTGAATTACCTTGCCACTGGCTGCTACATTAAGCTGACGTGAGCTTACGCCATACCAGAGGTGATCTCTAATACGGAGATTAGCAATTTTAGCGTAATTAAGGTTTACTTGACGTTGAGCATTACGTCCACCTAGACTAAAGCCTCCTGCATTGAGTCCCTTAATCATACTCACGTCTTGATTGGTCACCGCTTGAGCCTTGGCAACCATTGCCATAATTGGATCTTGCTCTTGCTGAGTTTGGCGTAAATAACGTGATTGTAAAATTAACGACTCGCGTAACTTAGAAATTACCGAAGTAAAGCTATTTAACTCATGAATAATATTATCGTAATTATCACGCGTAAAAAACTGAGCCGCACGATTTGCATCCTCGGTAATTTGGGCATCAAATAAACCTAAGCCTCCATTAGCAAAGTTAAATTGCTTATAGTAACCAGCAGCTGCTAGTATCTCTTGATTACTAAACCCTGAGTTAGCATAATTGGCATTAATTTGCTGACTGTAAGCATTAAGAATGTTTTTATACTGCTCATATTGAGCTATGGCATTAGGTAAGCCTTCAGGATAAGTGTAAAAGCCTAAAGAATCTATACGGCGTTCAATTGACTCAAATACTGCCTTTTTGGCGATATGAGTATCATGTAAGTCTAAACAAAAATCGCCTAAGCCTAGCTCGATTAAGCGTCTATGTACCCCCTCTTGAGCCGCTTGCTTTTCGGCAACAAAAAGAACTTTTTTGCCCTGCTTCATAGCAGCTGCAATCATATTGGTAATAGTTTGCGACTTACCTGAACCTGGCGGTCCTTCAATTACAAGGTTTTTCCCTTGCATTACATCAATTAATGCCGAGTGTTGTGATGAATCTGCCTCATCAAGCAACGGATAGAGCTCGTGAATATTGGCAATATTATCTATATCATACTCAGTATTATCTTGCCCTACAGCAAAGTCTTTATCACCCGTTTTCTCATTAAAGAGAGCATTAATGAGATTATTATCTTCTAAACGGGAATGACTTGGCCATTCTTCAGGATTAAGGTCAAGATACATTCTTTGTTTAGCAAATAAGTAAGTAGCTAAAAAGGCCTGTTGGTGAATTTTTACCTCAAACTTTTGTAAAGCAAAAGACTGCTCAACTAAAGCTAAATACTCAACAAAGCTATAAGTGTCATCGTTATTGGCATTTGCAAAAGTTGCTTGAATTTGCTCGGCTGTAAAAGGTGAGCTAATACCAAGTTCGAGCTTTTTACTTTCTTGCCAGAGGTTTTCGCGGACATTTATGCGCGGTAAGTAAACACCAAAATCATTGCGGAGCTTTTCTGCTAAAGAAACATTCTCAATAATGTCTTCGCCAGTATAGCTAATAACAATTTGTCCGCGACGATTGCTCTTGTCGGTAATATTTACAGGGATAAGATATAAAGGAGCAAAACAATTAGTTTTGTCGTTATCGAGATATTCAATTAAGCCTACGGTGAGATAAAGAATACCTGCCCCGATTTCTCGTAAAGATTTTTGGTTATTACGATTAAAGTTTTCCAGTTGTTTTCCCGCTTTAGCTTCCCAACCTAATACTTGTACTGAGCTGTTTTTACCTTTAAACTCAGGATTATTAGTTGCGTCTAAGCCTAGAGCAAGATTTTCGAGACCAAGAGCATATTGGGCATAGCTAGCTAAATTAATCGATTTTTCTAAAATCTCTGGAATTAAAGCTTGAGGATCACGGTTACTTAAATAATTGTGCCGTGCTTGTTCATTTTCGAGTAAAAGAGGAATAATAACCTCTGGTGTAAGAGGTCTTCCATTTAGATAAGGAATTAAGGAAAAGCGTGCATTGCCACTAGAAGTTTCTTGGGCAAGGTTTTGAGCATCAGCAAATAATTCATCTTGGTCTAAGTCAGTAAATTCTTGCTCTTCGGTCGAAAGCTCAACAAACTCTTCTCCTCCCTCTTCTTCATTAATTTGGGCTGCTTCTTGACTAAGTGCTGTGAGAGCATTCTCACGAGCATACTTGTTATCAACAGTTTGAGCTTCTAGAGTCGGAGTGAGCCAAGTGAATTTTTTCTCGCTAAAATAAACTGAACGACGTTGCTCATTTTCGCTTAACCAATTAAAGTAGTCCTGAAATTGAGCAAAGTTTAAACGTTTAAAAAGTTGCAAAGAATAATCTTTGGTTAAAGTAAATCTTTTAACCAAGTTGGTCAAATTTTGATCTGCGAGAGCTATGGCACGACTATCTTGGAAATTTATCAGTCGATTTGAACGTGATAAATTAATTAAACGATTGCGTACTGCCTCTAAAGAGTTAAACTCAAAACGACCAAATGAACGTTCTTCATTCGTCATGGGTTTTATATCGCAAAAAAGTAGTTAAAAATTAACCCCAAAGGTTATGTAGTTTTCCTATTTCATGCTAATAAAGGTTTTAAAAATATATTTCGGAAAACGCAAAAAAGTAATTATATTTTACCACGGTAAAAGCCTTTTTTGCTTAAATTTACGGGTAAACTTGCCAAACAAAATTATATTTAGACATAAGTAATATTTTGCTTCTAGACTTGATATAATATGCAGTGATTTTCACATCTTTTTTTATTCACTATGTTGTCACAAACTTCGCGTGAACCAGATTATGACTCCCTAAGTAGTCATCAGAAAAAACTAAGAGAAAAACTTCCTAAGCGTTGGTTATTAATTGTTATTTTAACCCTACTTTCGATTATACCAGGGTTCGAAAATACTTCCTTTTCCCCTGCCATAGGACAACTTAAAGAGCAATTCCATGTCAATATCATTGCTTTGCAAGCTTTCTACTTATTAGGCATGGGCATAGGGCAATTATTTTGGGGACCTATGATCGATAATTGGGGAAGAAAACCAATTCTAATTATTTGTGCTGTCTTAGGAATTTTAACTAACCTGAGTATAGTTAATGTGACCGTTAGTTGGGGCTTGTATTTAAATCGTATTTGCCAAGGCTTTTGTTTTGGTGGGCTAGGTCTTTTATCTACCATTATTCTTAAAGATATCTATCCGCCGCGTAGATTTGTTATCTATAACTCTTGGATAGTTTTATTTTTTATGTGTTCGCCTGCCTTAGGTCCACTTTGGGGCGGTAATATTACTGTGGTCTACGGTTGGAGAATGATTTTTAATATTCTCACTGTTGGACTTGTAATTAGCTTAGTTATCTATCTTTTTAGTATTCCTGAAACTATAGCAGCTAAGTATAAACATGAGTATGATCTTAATAAGACCTTACATCTCTACGCTTACATACTCGCAAATGCACGAGCTCGCTATTTAATTTTCTTTAATGTTGGACGTTCATTTTGTATTTTTTCTTTACCAGTTTTAGTACCTAATATCCTCATTAATGAATTTAGTGTAGATCCTGATCATATTGGCTACTATTTTATTATCCCAATTGTCTTTACCGTTATAGGTAACCGGCTTAACGTTTACCTTATGCAAAAAGGATATTCTCCGCGTAATGTATGGGTAAATGCAAGTATTTTACAGGCTGTATGTACTATAGTAAATCTCATTGTAAGTGCATATTTTCTTGGTCCCCTTGGCATTATCCTCTGCTTTAGTTTAAACTTTTTCTTTAACGGTTTTCAATTAGGCAATATTTCTTCATTATATTTAATGATCTTTCCTGAGTTTACGGCAACCGCAAATGCTTTTATGACTTTTCTTAAATTTGTCATTCCTAGCATTCTGGTGTTTATCATTGCTCTATTTCCTGATCGCCATGGCGTAACTCTTCTAGTTACAGATGGACTTATAACCATAGTTCTAGCTCTTTTTACTATTTTCTATGTTAGTAAGTACAAACCATTTGTATCACGAGAAATAGATGAGTTTGAAAAACAAACGCAACTCGAAGTTGATACCCAAGAGCAATCTTTACCACCTTGCCATAATGACAAAACTCTGAAAAAAATCAAGTTACATAGTAAGCAAATGCTCGAAGATCATTTACCACAAATGCTCGAAGAGCTTGATGAACAAGCTTGGGAAAAACATCATAACATAACTAAAAAAGACAAATAGTTTGGTAAATCTTACCAAACTTTTTGTTTACCTGAGGCAAGAAAAAAAGTATACTATCTTTTTAGGAACTTCACTTTTTAAGATCTATGAAAGACACAATTAAAAACTTTTTGTACCGCTATCGTATTCCGCAAAACTTCTCTTTGCACAAACGTAATATAACTAACTTAAATGACTACGAAAGCAAAGAGACCTTTTTACCATTTATTGGTATTGCCTGTGGTATTTTCTTACTAGCACAAATTGCAGCTAGCCTAATTCTTGGCATTTCTCATGCCTTAGCTCTAGGAGCTTTAACAGGACTACTACAACTGCTAATAAAAGTAGCCTATGCTATTTTACAAGTTTGGATTGGCGTTATGGCTTCTTATGCCTTTGGACGTCGCCTAGCTGACGCAGGTTATGATCCACGCTTTGCTTATGCGAGCTTAGTTGTAGTTTTATTATCAGCTTTCACTCTTTCGCTTGGTGGCGGACTTATGTTCCTTGCGGTTATTGCTTGGATTATTGCAGGCTACTTACCTGCAAAACCTGGAAATAAATTCCGCACTAGACACGTAAGCTAAACAAAAAAAAGAAGTTGGTCAAAGCCAACTTCTTTTTTTTATCTGAGAAAATTCTATACTTCATACCAAAGCTATAAACTTTATTTTCACTTAAAAGGATCCTAACTAATCCCTGCACTTAAAACTAGCTCCAAAGAATAATGTAAATACTCTTACTTGCCTAAACTATAGACATAAAAAAAGAGTTGCCATATATGACAACTCTTAGACTTACAATCAACAATATTAACTTTTAAGGATTTTAACTTTATAATGAAATATGACTAGAAAAAATCAAAAAGGCTACTAGTTAGTAACTAATAGCTGATTCTGTAAAATGGCAGGGGAGGTGAGGGTCGAACTCACAACTTTCGGTTTTGGAGACCGATGCTCTGCCAATTGAACTACTCCCCTAATGGTGGGTGGTACTGGGCTCGAACCAGTGACCCTCAGCTTGTAAGGCTGATGCTCTCCCAACTGAGCTAACCACCCAGATAAAAAATAATTTGGCGATGACCTACTCTCACATGGGGAGACCCCACACTACCATCGGCGCTACAACGTTTCACTTCTGAGTTCGGCATGGGATCAGGTGGGACCATTGTGCTAATGTCGCCAAAAGCGGTTAATTTAATAACTTGCTGAACTTTATTTACTAAATCCTTGTTCTTATGTAAGCACTAAAACATTATACATACTTACCTTTCAA
>NZ_NRJH01000007.1 GCF_003585925.1 Psittacicella melopsittaci | reverse complement strand
ATGTATACATTAATATTGCTTATTTGTATACACTCAAATTACCTATCTGTATCCGATCAAATCGTATATTTTCTCTTCCTTTTCTCGCAATCCTATTACGACAAGCCCCAACTTAATCTCACAATAAAATTTCTCTTTATTTATTTTTTATTTCTTACTTCATTTTTTAGCAAAAGTAAAGAAAAAATATTTTAAAGCTTGGACTTAAAAAGCTGATTTTTCGCAAAAATGATCATCTTTGATCAAAAATAGGCGTTTTTTGCTAAATTGTCCATTTTCGAACAAAATAAAATTCGCGAGAATATCGAGAGTTTTTTCCAGGACGTCAAAAAAAGTGTGACGCATGACACAAAACAGCAACAAAAGTATATTTATTTAGACAAAACAGATTAAAATATAAGTAGATAGATATCAGTAATAAAAAAAACCCAAATCCTCCTCAGGAAAAATAACCTACGCCTTCTTCTGTTTAGATCTTCAATATTGTGTTTTGCTGGCTAGTGTTATTTTTCCTTTTTTTTATATTTCTAGTTATATCAGAATAAGCAGTTATGTCCCTTGATCTTCCCCATAAAGTTTGTGAGGCCTTAGATTACGAACTCTATCGTCAGGTGTATACTGCGGGCATTAACACATGCCCAGTGGCAAAGGCCATGATAGATGCGAGTTTCTATACTGTCAAGCCACTTAACTACTATGCTAAAGGTATTTATCCTGTAACTAAGAATACAACCTGCCATGCAGCTGGCTATTATGTAAGAGCCTCATGGTTTTGTTTATACATTCGGCATATGCGTTCTGGTTGTTTGCTTAATAAATTCCCTGAATTTCGTTTTGAACTCGCAACAACCATCTACGACTATCTCGTATTTCTTCGCAAATATGCCAAACTAAGCACTGACCAACGATCTCCTCTTCTGCAAAACCTCCAACCCCTCAGCAAAAATGAGATCGAGTTTGCCCTGCTTTTCTTTGACTTTTCCAGTCATAGTTCTGGACGTCAAGTATTTGAATTTATTCCTCAATTTGATTTATATACCTCAGAGCCAGCCCTTGGGCATAAGTATCTAGAACGTCTGGCTTTAGGTATCCTTGCTCAACTTCAAGACGTGCCTCTAGTTAATCACACAGCACAAAACACTCTTCTTGAAGTAGACAAGTATTTAATTCGCTTTACTCTCTTAGGAGCAACAATAGGTTTAACCATTGCCTGTCTCGACTTTTTTAGAAAAATAGGAGCAGTTAATTGCTTTTGTAATCTTGGTGATAACAGTAAGCTCTATAACTGTTGCCTCGAATGGATTAAACAAATAACCTTTGCTGGAGTTTCACTCCAACCATTAAATGATATTGCTTGGCAGTTTTGTCAGAGTCAACTAAGTGTGCAAGACTTTCTTCAACGCAAAACTCTGAGTGATTACTCTTTAGTTAATCATCTGCACCAGCAATTAAGTTTATGTTTTTAGGGGATACAGCCACAATGCACGGCTTTAGCAAGTAAGAAAAATTTAAATTATTGAAATCGAAAGTAGTTTAGGTATAGTGCTCTTTAACAATTTAATTTAGTTAATATAAATATATTTTCCTAAAATGAAGCACTATTGTTCGCTTGTCCCCTAGAAACTTACCGCACATCGATATTAATACATATCGATACCTATGTTGATCTCGCGCCATGCGAGCAACATTCCTGAGAAGAAAGTAGGTGAGGAGTTGGTTCGCCAACTCCTTTTTTCCTGTCTCAATTTTGCTTTGGTGTTACGTTATTTAACACTTTAGCTCGATTATTTATTTTGAGCTTTACTGTTGCTATACAGTTAACCTTTAGCATTTGCGTTTACTTTTGTAAATTTAATAATAAACTTCTCTTTACTTACCCTTTCGTTTTTGTCATCTTTTATCTTTTCTTTGCACTTTCTAGCATAACTTAGCAAATCTGATCACCTTATCTTTTTTGATTATTTTCCTGAAAACTAGCTAAAACTTTGATAATTTTATCTCTATTTTTTATCAAAACTTGTCATTTGCGATCTGATCATTTACGCTTGCAACTTATGCTTTTTTGATCATTTTCTTACAAGTTAATTCTTGAAGATTTTTGTTAAAAAAATTTAGCCTATCTTTTTCTATTGCCTTAGCTTACAAAAGCCTATCTCTTTGTTTTTAGGTAGTTTATCTTTTCTCTGCTTGTTTAGTGATTTTATTTTTTTCGCAATTTATGGCTAATTTTATTATTTTATTTTGCTAAAAAAGGAACATTTTCTCCTAGCAAAAAGTGATCGCTTCAAATCAAATAGCTTGATTTTGATCAATTTTACTCACTTTGCACAAAAAAAGTGTGATCTAGATCACACAATAAGAAAATAAATATTTATCCTCTTTACAAATATTGTATTATATACTTGCCAAAAGAAATAAAGTGCGCCAACACTTTATTTATTCTCAAAATAATAAGTAAGCTCTCCATAATATGGACTTAATTTTGTTACTCAGTATTCGACAAGTTTTTTTAAAAAGTTTTAAGAATCTAAGGCAAAAGGAGTTCTATTATTATGCCTCTTGCCAAAAAACCAAAAAATATATACTAAAATACTAATAAGAGTTTAGACTTGCCCGAATTAAATTCTTATTAGTTTTTTATATTTTTTTGTTTGCCCTAAGAAGATGCCCACCTATGCATCTTCTTTTTTTTGTGCCTGGGTTATAGGGATAAGTTTGATTTTACGGTATAATATACCAAGAAAATAGAAAAATCTCTTGAACCTATATGGCTAAAAAACAGACACATATACCGCCATTAAGATTTGCTCAATTCACTCAACCTTGGCAAGAATTCACTTTTACGCAAATTTTATATGAGCGAAAAACCTATCATCAAAAATCCTCTCAATACCCCTTAGTCTCTTTTACGGCTGAAAAAGGCGTTACGGCAAAAACGCAAAGATATGATCGCGAAGGCTTGGTTGTTGGCAACAAAGCCGAGAAAATCTATAAAGTAACTCATGCTGGCGATATAGTCTATAATCCCGCTAACTTAAAATTTGGGGCTATAGCTCTTAATCGTTATGGCACTGCGGTGTTTTCGCCAATCTATGTAACCTTTGCTTTACTCGAACCAGAAGAAAATAGTGAGCTCTTTTTTGGGCAATATGTCACGCGACCGAGCTTTATCCAACACTTGTTACAATTCGAAGAAGGTACAGTATACGAACGTCAAGCAGTAAAACCTAAAGTATTTCTTGCCCAAAAAGGCTATGCTCCTAGCTATAGCGAACAAGTAAAAATTGGTCAGCTCTTTAATCAACTCGACTCCCAACTTGACTTAATTGCCGAGCAAGTAACTTACGCTAAATATCTTAAAGAAAGCATTCTTACCCAAGTGTTTACCCATGCAAGTAAACCTCGTCTAAGATTTCCTCAATTTAGTAAAAGCTTTACTTCGGTGCCTTTAAAAAAGATCTTGCGTAAAGATTGCCCTAAAAATAAAAACCTCGAAGTAACCTATGTCGAAAGTATTTCTAACAAGCATGGCTTTATTTCCCAGGTAGAATTATTTTCTGATTTAAGTTTAGCAAGTAAAGAGTTACGTAACTATACAGTTATTACCCCAGGGAGCTTTGCTTATAATCCCTCACGGATTAATGTGGGCTCTATAGCCTATAAAGAACCAGGACAAACTCCTGCCATAGTCTCGCCTCTTTACGTTTGTTTTAAAGTAAAAGAAGAACGTGTTAACCCGCACTACTTTTTATACTGGATTAAAAGCCCTTACTTTGCAGCTCAAAGACAAAAATTTAGTGAAGGAAGCGTAAGAGAAATCTTAAATTACAAACGATTTTCAGCTCTAGAAATGCGTTTACCTAGCTTAGGAGAGCAAGAAAAAGTCGTTACCCTATTACAAAGTCTCGACGCTTTAATTTATCACTATGAACAAATGTTGGAGCAAGCTAAGGCTTTAAAACAAGCTCTGAGTCAACGTATGTTTGTCTAGAAAAAAAATCCGAAGATTTTGCTCTTCGGATTTTTTTGTGCTTTGATTTTTTCTCTTGTACTTTGCTTTTTCTTTAGTAATTTGATTTTTTTTCTTGTACTTTAGAGAAGTGTTTTTTAAAGCGATATAGCTATGTAAATGAGGTTATTTTACTTGGCTATACATTTGTATTGCTTTATCGTTTAGAGCTTTATATGGCACCTCTAACAAGCTAATTTTGCGACCTTATGTAGCAAAGTATACTCAGCTTATTTAGCTTTGCTGTTTTGTTCCTTTTTAGCTTACCTTTTTGTTCTTTTGCTTTTCAATTTTTGCTCTTTTGGCTTTCCTTTTTACTTCTTTTTACTTACTTCTACCTACCGCAATTTCTCTTTTATTTGCTAGATTTTCTTTTGAGAAAACAACTCTTTATCTTTGCCAAATCCCCTAAAAATGGGGGCAGTAAATGCATTAGATTCTTATTTGTTTTACCTTGCCTTTTATTTTTCCTTTGTGCTTGTAATTTTCTCTTTTTACTCTTATAAAAATGGGGTATAATAAAGTGCTTTTAACATAACATTAATTATTTTGTTTTTTATGTAAATATGCTATTTAGATAGATATATGTTTATATATCTTACTTGGCTCGAGTTATATATTCCCCATGAGAAAAAGAAAATCAACAATGCCTCTCCTGAGGTTTCCTGAATTCAGGAAGCCCTGGCGCAAGGTTGCGATAAAAGACATTTGTTGGTCAAAAAGCAGTAATAAACTGGCAAAACACTTTGGCTCTGATTATCATCTCTACGAACCTGGTATTTATCCAGTCTTTAATGCAAATCAACAAATTACCTCTATCTCGGTTTATGATGCAGATGTACCTTATATTTCAATAATACGTGATGGTACTGGGGTTGGAAGAGTTGACCTACGTCCTGCCTACTCTTCGGTTATTAGTACCATGAACTATTTATTTAGTAAAAACTCTAACCTTGAGTTTTTATACTACATCCTGCAAAATAAAGTTAACTGGCAAAACTACTTTACGGGATCAACTATCCCGCACTTGTACTTTAGAGACTTTGCTGAGCACAAGCTCTATGTTCCTTGTCTCGAAGAACAAGCACGCATCGCTGGACTTTTAACGAGCGTTGAACAACTTATTGCTCAAAGTAACCAGCTAAAAAATCATTACACTCAATTAAAAAAGGCAATTTTGCAACGCACTTTAGCTCTAAATCAAGAGCAACCCCAATTGCGCTTGGCAGAGTTTACGGCAAGCTGGCAAGAGCAAGAACTGCAAGATATTTTTGATAAACTGACTAATGGCAAGAGAAAAACCCTTGCGCAATTACACGAACAGCAAAGTGCTCATGCCCCTTACCCAGTTTATTCTGCCCAAACTCTCAAACAAGGGATTATGGGCTATTACCATGAACATCTATTCGAAGATTGTATAACATGGACCAGAGAAGGTTATGCAGGACAATTTAACTACCGCTCTGGCAAGTTTTACTGTATAGATACATGTGGGGTGCTTGTTTCGCATAAAGGTTACTCCAATAAGTTCTTTGCCGAACTCTTAAATCTTGTTGCTTATAAACACGTAATTCAAACCAGCATTCCTAAACTTTATGCTGATGTTCTAGGAAGGGTTAAGGTAACCTATCCTCTTGAACTTGCCGAACAATTAAAATTAGGAAATTTATACACTTGCCTCGATCAAAAGATCAATCAAGTCGAAAAACAAATTCAAACTTTTATGAGTCTTAAGGCTCTTCTCTTACAACAACTTTTTGTGTAAGATTTTTTTCACTTTAACTATCTTTTTACACCTGAAAACATTTCAGGTGTTTTTTTTGCATAAAAAAAGTCCTACCAAGTAAAACTTGGTAGGAGCCAATTAAAGATTATTTTTTCTTACCAAAACCAAAAATACTTAATGCACGTTTAAGTAAACCTGGTTTGGTAGGAGCTGCCTCAACCACCTCAGGGGTTGGTTCAGGGCTAGGTGCAGGCTTAGGCTCTTGAGCTTTAGCTTGCGCCTTTTTCTGCGCCTGTTTATTAACATGGTTAGCTAGTTTGTCTTTAGCCTCTTGTGGTGGCGTTAGATTTAACAGCTTACATACACTAATAAACTCTTGCACTACCCCAATCGACATTTTATCAAGGTTAGCACTATCTTGACACTGTTGGACAATAGTTTTAAATCTATTTTCCATACGTTCGAGATTACTACGAATTCCTTTAAGGTTAGTTTCAACTGCAACTAAGTTTTCTTCTAAACTACTTAGATTTGCTTTTAACTGTTTAGCCTTGCTAGATTTCGGGCTTGTAGTTTGTAAAGCTACTTCATAGCTTTTATCTGCTTTTTTAGCCTTGGTTTTAATCTGCTCGTATTTTTGTTCAAGCAGTTTAACTTGACGGGTGCGATTGTTATACCCCTCTCTAAAGTCTTTAATAAACTTAATGTCACTGTCTTGAAGCTTAGCAACTTTTTCTGGGCTCGCTTTTTTGCTTGCCTGTTTAGTGCTAGCTAAGACCTTGTCATAAGCAGCCTTGCTTTCGTTTACAAGGGCTTGCAGTTTATTAGTTTTATTATTGAGGTTGTTTGCTCTTTCGTTTAACTGAATTAAGCCAGCTTCAATTTCAGCTTGTTGCGCTACTGCCTTTTCATATTGCTTGAAGAACTTAACGTAATTAGCTTCATTGCTTTGTTTTAGAGCTTTAACCATTTCGCTAATTTTATTAGCACGAGATTGATCTAACTTAACACGAGCAAGTTTAGCATTGTAAACATCAAGTTTAGCGCTAAAGGCTTCTTCAGCCATTTTATAGTAAATCGTTTGGGCTTCAAGATACTCGATTTCTGCTTTTAGCTCAGGAGAAATATTTGCTTTTTCTCGAGATAAGTATTGCTTATTGAGCAGTAAAGGTTCAACTGCTTTTAGTTTTTGTTTATTGGCAGTTGCTTCTTGACTTAAAGCATTGTGTTCTTTAAGAATCGAGTTCACTTTTTGCGAAGCGACACGAGTGTACTGTTTAACGTAAGAGCTGAGGTGGTTAATAATTTGCCCACGCTCTTCGGCAGATTTGTCACTAAAGTCAGCATAACGCGGCGGTTCACCTGCTTTAAACTGTTGCACATAAGAATTTAATACTTCTGGCGTAGTTTTTACAGGCTCGGCTGCTGGTTCGTGCGTACCTTCAAGAGCTGAAACTATGGTAAGAGCTGCTGCCGTTGAGGCTTTGCGAGTTTGACTGAGAGCTCGATTTGCTTGTTCCGAACGATAGCTCACGTTAGGTAACTCAGGAATCTCATCTCCGTCTTCGTCAATATAGCTGTCTTCGCTTGCAGGCTCTTCTTTAGCTTGGGCTTTAGTTTCCTCTTTAGCTTGAGCTTTAGAGTCTTCTTTAGCCTCTGCTTTAGTTTGAGCTTTTGCTTGAGCCTTAGTTTGAGCTTTTTCCTCTACTTTAGCTTCTGCCTTAGTTTCTACTTTAGCTTCAGCTTGAGTTTGAGCTTTTTCCTCTACTTTAACTTCAACTTGAGCTTGAGGCTCAGCTTGAGGCTCAGCTTGAGGTTCAGCTTGAGCTTGATGCTCTGCTTTAACAGCTTGATCTTGCTCTAACTCCTCTTCTGGTGAATCTTGCCCAAGTGAAACCAGAGCAAGTCCCAGACGACTAAAGGCATTGTCCTCATCATCGTCACCAAAATCCTGCAAGAAAGTACTATTCTCGATTAAGCCTACTTCCGAACCACGATCTGCAGTAAAGGCAACAAAAGTATCTTCATCTATATGTTGACCTACTTCAAGATCGAGTTCTACTGCTCTTTGTGAGAGCTCTTCGAGGTTAGCACGGTTGAGCTGAGCTTGTTCAGGATATTCTAAGGCATAAGCTTTAGCTCTAGCTGATAAGCCTTGTAACTCTTTAGTTCTTGCATCAGCAATTATATATTGCTCTTGTTGGAGCTGTAATTGCAGAAGCTGTTGGTTAAAGTCAACCAGTTTAGCTACTTGCTCTGGAGTTACCCCAAGGTTAGCATGCATGTATTGCGTTAACTCTGGGTAAGGGCTTAAGTAAGTAAAGCTCATGCCGAGAGTATTAACTGGTGTACCTTCGTGAGCAAAGCGATTTGCACCTAAACCTAAACGGGTTAAACGACGACGTTGCGATTTAGAAATGTGACAGTGATCAAATAACTCACAACGTAAAGCTAAATCAAGAGCAAATGGCTCTATATCGCTAGCTTTAACACTAAAGAGCTCACCTTGACCTGGCTTGTCTTTAAAGAGGTTAGCTACTTTAGCAAACAGACCTTCGTGATCTTTAATGCTTAGCACGCGTTCTTGATACTCTTTGAGAATACCATTAATGTTGGTAATCGAGATCTTAACTTTGTTTTGGCTATCATAAACAAATAAAGACTTACCAACGCGTTTAGTTGCCGTTTCGTGCTCATTAAGCTCACGGTGCAGACGACGTATCTCTTTAACCTTGAGGTCTTTAAGCATTTTTGAGGCTACAGAAGCTTCGTTAATTATCTCTTCGGCAAGACTTGGAATATCTTCAGGTAAACCAAGATCACTGCTACTTGGATATTGTTGCGTTAAAGCATAAAGTTTTTTCGCTAAATTAATTTCATGCTGAGCATAAGATTTTTGTAAATAGTATTTACGCTCAATATTGGCAGTAAAGAATTTAGCATAGGCAATTTGGCTTTCTAATACCGTTAAAGCATATTCAATAAACTTGCTAACTATGCCAATATTACGGCTGTTAATCGCTTTAAGTTTATTAATACACTGCATAATGGTATTAATTGAATGCGATGGTCCACCAAATGGATAGTTGTCTTCAACTACCACCCAGAACTCTTGTAAGTAACGGTTTTGGTGTTGGAGCATGCATTGTAAAGTTTGCCCAATTTCTACACATGCTTTGAAGTTAGTGTAAGAAGTATCGAGTTCATCAAGTTGTTCTTGACTATATACCACTTCGGTTAAGTGTTGCTTTTTAAAGCTAATTAAGAAGTCGTAACTCGATTTTGCTGACTCAACGGCTGCTTTAGCTTCAGGAGCTGACTCTTTAAGCTCAGTTAAATATTGGGCAATTTGCTTAATATTTAATTTTTCTACTAATGGGTTTAAGCGCTCAAAAGCTGCGGTTAAACTAGCATAAGATTTTTCATAACCATCTAGGGTAGCTGCAATACGAGAAGCAAATTCATGCGACTCAGGAATTGAAGCTAAGAAGTTAGAAATGTCAGCATCAGTATTGATTAAATGAATCCATTTAGGGGCATAGCCTGGTTGCTCAATTAACTGTTCGAGCAATGGAATAATTTGAATCGCAAAACTTTCTTGTTGTCCACGATCTCTTTCTACGCCTACAGGAACTTCAGGTAACTCGATTGCACGGGTTAAAAGCTTAAACTCGTTAATCGTTAAACCTGGAAGTTGGAGTAAATTAAGCACTAACTCAAGAACTACACGTTTAGGTAACAGACCTGGAGCAAAAGCACTGTAGTAAGTAATTAAATCTTTAAAGTGACGTGCCTTGCTTAGATCAGTTACTGTCCCAGGCTGAGCTAGTTTTAGCTCTGGGTTTTGGTCAACAACGCTTGGTTCTACAGGGCTTACCTCTGTAGCAGTAGAACTTGCTTCAGCAGGTTTTGCCTCTGTGCTGTTATCAAGCACAGGCATGCTAAAGTCAGCTAGAGCTTGCGCTTCTGGTGCTGGTGCTACTTCAGGAGCTAGAGTTGTAACTTCAGCTTCTCCTGTTTGATTAAAGTCTACCCCAAAGCCTGGCATAGAAGTAGCAGCTGGACCTATTCCCCAAGCGGTAGTTACTTCTGCCACAGGTTGAGCAACTTGTGCTTTCGTAGCTAGATCTTTGGCAGGAGCTTGAGTTGCTTCTAAATCAAGCAGTTTTTCCGCACTTTCTTTTACCGCAGCTACTAGAGCTTTTTGGGCATTAGCCTGTAATTGCTGTACTAGAGCAGGATCAAGATTTACTTGCCCTGGCACTTGAGTTGTAGGAGCTGGCTCTGCTTTTGCAGGGGCTGGTTCAACTTGTTTTGCCTCCTCTTGCGGAGCAAAAGAAGCATCTAATTGAGCAAAAAGTTCATCCGTAGATAAAGCCTTAGCTTTACCACTAGCTAGCTTGTGCTCTGGATCAGCTTGCACAAGAGCATCGGATACTGAGTTGAAGTATTGTTGCTCTTGCAGATAAGCTTGCTCTGCATCTTCGAGTTTTTGGTGAATATCTTCTGCTGTGTAATCTGACAGAGTCACAAAATCTATATCTTCTTGCGTAAAACGATTACGTTTGAAGAACTCTTCAATAGTTTCCCCACTGTCATAAGTATCATACTCATCATCGAGATGGAAAATACCCTTAGCATGAAGTTCGGCAACTATGTTTTTGTTTTTATTGATTTCGTAACGACGTTGTAACTCAGCGTGATATTGTTTTTTACGATAGTTTAAGCGAGCAATTTTGTCTTCACTTACCACTTTACGGTGTAACACATTACCATAAGCATCTAAAGCATAGGTATGCCCCGATTTAACAATTGGGTTTTGGGCTGGAAGCAGTTGCTCGAGTTTAGCTTCAATATCTTTAATTTGAGCTTCGTTAGCTTCTGGGTCTTCTTTTAATTTAGCTAACTGGGTATTGTATTGAGCAATTAAAGCTTGCTCATGGGCATAACGTTGTGCATCTTCGCGATCTTTGTTTTGTAGCTCTTCTACATCACGGAGTAACTCAATTAACTTCTCGTAAGGTAAGTTAGCGTTTAAACCTAGTTCACGAGCTTTTTCACGAGCACTTGCACGGGCAACTTTTTCACTAGCATACAGATTGATAATGTGGCGAGAAATTTCTGGCGCCATATCATACATGCGTTGTAAGCCAGCTTCGCGTTTGCTTGTATCCCAACCGCCTCCAGGAATGCGAGTTGGACGTAAACCATGCAGGTAAAAATCATTGTCAAATTCATGGAAAATTTGATCAAGTTTTTCGCGATTATACGGCGTAATGCGACCTAAAGTTTGTTCTTGCGTTACTTTAAGATCTTCTTCGTGCGAGTTATCAAAGTCAGCATTGTAAACCGTTTGAAATTCAGCACGGTCATAATAAAGATCTAAATCCGAAGCAAAAGGAATAGCATTTACATCAATTGGCGTATCTTCGTCATACGTTTGTTTGAGAATTTTTTGGGCTGCTTGATGACGTAAAGCCTTAGCTCTTTCAGGATCTTCTTCATCATCACCAAAATCAACTGGATCTTCGAGATCCTCATCAAGGGTATGACGAATTTTAAAACGCTTGCGCGCTAAAAGAGCTAAATCTTCTTGCTGTTGCTTATCAAAGTAAATTGACTTTACCTGTCCTAACTCCGCCTCAAGTTGGTCTTGATCGAGATTGTAATACTCACGACGTTTTTTAATGAACAGATCAAGTAACTCTAAACCTGCACTGCGTTTAAAACGATAGTTATTGTGTAAAACTATAGCTTGTTGAATGTTTACAATCGCAGGAGCTAAACGTATGTGCATTTCCTTGTCGGAAATATCCATATAAGGGAAATCAGGAACTTCGCGACGACGCTTGCTACTAATAATCTCCCCTTGCGGATTACGACGTACAGGACGACGACGTTTAGTATCTTCTACGTATTGTTGGTTAATCTTGTCCCAAGTGCGGTAGTTAGCCAGAATTTGTTCATCAACACTAAAGAGTTGAACAAAAATACGGAACACACTAAATGCCGCACGGAACATAGGTTCGCTCATGCGACGCAGTGCGTCAGTACCTGCTGGAGTAATAAACTGCACGGCAAGGTTACAAAGAATAGTTTTAGTGTTTTCCTTGTCACGACCATTGAGTTTATTGCATGACTCACTAAATGAGTTTTCTGCTAAAGAAAGAAGAACTGTTTCAATTTCTTTGGCAAAGTCAGATTTGCGACTTGGGTTTTCAATGAGGTTATGGTAGTAACGTAAAAATACTTCAATAAAACCTACCGAACGCATAGTTGCCAGTAAAAAGGCTGGGTTAACCGGTTGATCATAGGCAACGCGTTGATCGGTAATTAAAGCCCCAGCTAGAGTTAAAGCTAAAGTTGGGCTATAAGCTTTAATCAGATTTGGATCTATTTCTAGCTCGGTTAATAAGCGTTTGAGATTGGTGTGTTGATCAGCAATTAATTTGGCAAATTCAGGCTTAAAGCCGTTAATTGCTCTAAAAGAAACTTGCCCTGCAATCTCTTCGTTTACTACCGCATGAAATTGCGGTAAAGTAATGTCGTTAAGATCATATTCACTAAAGAGCTCAATTACTTTAAAAGCTGCTCCTGAGGCAAGAGTTTTATTGATTTCATCAGAAAGACGAGATTCTGAAGTAAACTTAAGTAAGTTTTTATGGGTGAACATATTCTTACGTAAGTCTTGGTCAATAGTGAAGTTTAATTTGGCACTAAGACGAATTGCCCTAATAATACGCATAGGGTCTTCACGTAAACGTATATCTGGATCACCAATCATTACCACGCGACGGTTGATTAAGTGATCTATACCGTTATAAAAATCGAGAATCTCATTGGTAAGCACCTTACCAAAAAGAGCGTTGATCGTAAAATCACGACGTTTAGCATCTTCACCTACATCAGTAGAAAAGGCATTATCCACCATGAGAATGCCATTGTCGGCAGCCTTACGCTGTTCGTTACTTAATTTGTCTCGACTAACTTCACGGTCAACACGGAAGGTCGCTACATCGTAACGTTTGTCGCCCGCGGCTACGTGGGTTAATTGGAAACGACGCCCAATAATTTGGCAACGTCCTTTAAACAGTTGCTTAATTTGGTTTGGTGTCGCACTAGTACAGATATCTATATCGTTATAGTCCTTACCTAGAATAATGTCACGCATTACGCCACCTACAAAGTAGGTATCATAATCTGCCATTTCTAAATGAGAGCTAATATTGGCAGCTCCGCGACTAAGGTGTTCTAAATTGAAACCAAAATCCTTTTTTGCATCATAAACTTGCAAATCAGGAAAACGTTTAACCAGATCACGATAGCGACGAGCTACACTTGCATTGCGATTATTTTTATTAGACATGGTAATCCATTCATGATAAAAATTTAAACTTCCGAAGATATAGATCCTACCTGCGGGTAGGAAAAATAAAAAAAGCTATTGCTGCTATTCCAGATTGCTAAAGCTATCTACAGAAGCAACAACAAGAGCATCTTTTTATCTTAAGGACAAGCAAATTTCTCCTTGAGAAAGAAGATAACTTCTAACCAAAGGCGAGCTTTTCTTGCACTATAAATAGCAAATTTGTTACGCGAACAAAAGAGCATTTAAACTCCTTAATTCTACTCTTCACTTCTGAAAAAAATGCTCCTCAACCTAGAGGCTTGATGAAGTAAATTCATACCAAGCCTTGCCTGAGTTATACGCACTTTTTTACTAGTATATTTTACCGCACTTTATGGAAAAACAAAGAGGAATTTTGCCCAAAAGGCAAACCAAGATCTTGCTCAAGATAAGCTTTGCCTTAATCTTCTCAAATTGTTCTAACTCCTCTTGTCTATACCCCTGAGAAAATAAAGGTTATTAGCAAAAAAAATGGAAAAGTGTGAAACACACTTTCCCATTTGTCCTTAAAATTAATCGAGATTAATTCTAAGTTATCTCTTTTTAAGCCAAAGTTAAGTTGTTGCAAAAAGAGTCGGCATTACCACTTAGGTACTGGATAAGTACCAGGTAATAAAATTTCTTTATCTACATCAAGGATATTGGTTTTACCACAAAATGCCATAGAACGATCCATTTCATCATAAAGAATTGAAAGAACCTTTTCTACTCCTTCTTGACCATAAGCTCCTAGGCCCCAGAGGTGTGGACGACCAATAAATACCCCGTTAGCTCCTAAAGCATACGCCTTGAGAGCACTTTGACCGCTGTAAACGCCACCGTCAAGGAATACTTCTAGTTTACCGCCAACGCGCTCAAGAATCGAAGGTAACATCTCAATTGTTGAAGCTGTGTCATCAAGTTGACGTCCACCGTGATTTGAAACGATTACGGCATCTGCTCCATGCTCATAAGCTTGGTAAGCATCTTCTGGGTCTAATACCCCTTTAATAATCAGCTTGCCACCCCAAAGGTTTTTAATCCACTCCACGTCTTTCCAACTTAAAGTCGGATCGAACTGAGCTTTTGTCCAACCAAAAAAGTCATCCATATTGTCTACGCCACGAGCGTGACCAATAATATTCCCAAAAGAACGACGTTTTGTTTTTGCCATGCCTAAACACCAAGATGGTTTAGTCATTAAATTAAGAATATTAGCAAGAGTAGGTTTTGGTGGGGCAGAAAGACCGTTTTTAACATCACAGTGACGTTGCCCTACAATTTGTAAATCTGCAGTTAAAACTAAAGCACCACAGTGAGCTTCTTTAGCACGGTGAATGAGGTTTTCAATAAACTCACGATCACGCATTACATAAAGCTGGAACCAGAACGGAGCACTAGTGGCACTACGTACATCTTCGATCGAGCAAATCGACATGGTAGATAGAGTATAAGGTATACCAAAGTTTTCACAAGCTTTAGCAGCTAACATTTCTCCATTCGCATGCACCATCCCCGTAAAGCCAGTTGGAGCTACGGCAATAGGCATTTTTACGTCTTGCCCAACCATTTTAGTTGCAAGAGAACGGTTGTCCATATCAACTAAAACTTTTTGGCGGAATAAAATAGAACCAAAGTCATCATGGTTGCGTCTATAGGTTGACTGCGTCCAAGATCCTGAATCTACGTACTGATAGAACATGCGGGGAATTCTTCTTTTAGCTACTTTTTTGAAATCTTCCACGCTGGTCATTTTATCTAATGATGCCATACTTTCCTCGATGATGAAAAATTAAGGATTATCTCTCTAGGTTACTATATAAAAAATACAAAAAAATTATGGTTATTTCTCTAGATTACTATATATTTAATTAAAAATCTACCGCAAAATAAAAATTTTTCCTATAAGTAAAAGCGACAAAAGAAAAGAATAGAAAAAAGAGAAAAAGCAAAAGAGATAAGGCAAAGTAAAACGAGAAAAAATGCTAAAGAAAAGGAAAGGAGAAATGGATAAGGAATAGTACAAAAATGATAAGAGCAAGTAAAAAAGATTAGTCTATTATTTAAATTCTTGCCCTCTAGAATTAAGAAAAACCTCGAGAACTCTCTCGAGGTTTTGTTTTTCGGAATACTAACTCTATATTACAAGGTTAACTATGTAAAAGCTTAGTTAAGTAGAGTTGGAGATAGGTAAATAAAAATTGCCTAACAAAAGTTAAACTTTGCAAAAATAGTAGTTGGAAAATAACTAAGTAAAGCTTAAATCTCGTAATGGTGATCGGGACCAGCCTCGCGTCGACCCGTACTAAATCCAGTTCTTTACTTAGTTACACCTATCGACCTTCACTTAGATTGAGAGTGTGAAGGTTTTAACCTATAATTCCTCTCTGCCACCTTAGCTAACAACCGGGACCAGCCTCGCATCATTAACCGCGATTTTAGAGAAAAATCAAGTTAAAAGAATCTGTTGTATATATTATACAAAATATAAAATAACTTTGCTATAAATGGAATAGAAAATATAAGAAATTAGAGGAAAATCTTATATGGCATAGCGAAGTTATCTTACTATTTATATCTTATTAGTAATTTAGGAGTTTATTCTTAAAAGAATAACAATGTATAGATATACACTTTTCTTATTAGTTTAGAAGTTTATTATTTTTTTACTCACAAATCTAGGCTACCGCAGTAACCGTCCTTTGCGTGTTTTTTATTCAGTTATCCAAGATGCTTTTCTTATCACAAGAAAAGCTAAAGTATATTATTTATTATTCGCTTTATAAGACAATAATTTTTTAAATTAGTTTTACAAAATTTGAAATAAAGTTTACTTTCTTTTCTTAATTTATTGATATTTAAACTTTATTTCTTACAAAAAATTTACCCTAAAAATTCATTGATAATCTTTAGGTATCTGTAAATTTTTTTATTTAATTTAATTAGGCATCACAAAAATTGATTTTTTGCGAATTTCAGGGGGGATTGGACAGAAGATTTTTTGCCTTTTATCCTAATTTATTTCTTGCTCAGAGATACAAAAAGAACTCGCCTTGTCAGCGAGTTCTTCTTGCCCTTAAATGGGCGTACCTAAATATAAATATTAGTTAAAAGTTTCTCTTGGTACTATAGCTATAACTACTTTAAATAATTTAAAGCCTAGTACCAAGTGCTTTTAAAGAATATAAATAGATGTACTTAGAGTATGCTCTTAGAGAATACGACTAAATGAAGCACGTTTTAAATTCGAGTACTCATCAAAAGCCATGCACACATGACGAACAAAAAGCTTACCACTCTCAGGAATACTAAAGCCATTACCGTCAGCGTGAGGGACTACAATACCGTCAGCAATAAAAGTATCTAAGAGTTGAATTTCATCTTTGAAGTGCTCTTTAAAGTCAATGTTATAAAGCTTTTCAAAGTCACGGTAATCTATCCCAAAGTTACAGATAATTTGTTTAATTACATCACGACGTAAGCAGTCTTCGTCACTTAAAGCAAAGCCCTTAACTATAGCTTGGCTATTTTTTTCCACTAAATCGTAATACTCAAGTGTGGTTTTAGCATTTTGGGCATAGGTGTCACCTACCATAGAAATACTACTTAAACCTAAACCAACAAGATCAGCTTCCCCGTGGGTGGTATAGCCTTGGAAATTACGGTGTAAAACGCCAGCTTTTTGGGCAAGAGCTAACTCATTGTCAGGTTTAGCAAAGTGATCCATGCCAATAAAAGCAAAATCAGCTTGGTGTAAACGCTTAATCGAGTGAGCAAAAATATCTAATTTAGTGCGAGCACTTGGTAAAGTGTCTTCTTTGATTTTGGCTTGTCCAGGCACACGTGCTGGTAAGTGAGCATAGTTGAACACACTGAGACGATCTGGATTTAACTTGATTACATCTTCTAAAGTATTGGCAAACTTGTCTACAGTTTGGAAAGGTAAACCGTAAATTAAATCTAGATTAATTGAGTTAATGCCTAACTCGCGCGAATGAGCAATTAAAGCAGCAATAAACTCTTTGTCTTGGACACGGTTAACTGCTTCTTGCACTTGCAGATCAAAATCTTGAATCCCAATCGAAATACGATTAAAGCCAAGGTCAACTAGCATATCCATGTAGTTTAACTCAATACGACGTGGGTCGATTTCAATCCCCATTTCTACATCGTCAGTAAAGTTAAAGTACTTGTGTGCCATTTCCATGAGGCGACGCATTTGCGCTGGTACTAAGTAAGTTGGCGTACCCCCACCTAAATGAAATTGATTTACTTTACGTCCTTGCAGACTTTTAGCCCGATAAGCCATCTCTTTTTCTAAGTAATCAAGATAGATATCAGCTTTTTCTTTGTGACGAGTAATAACTTTATTACAAGCACAGAAGTAACATAAAGTGTGACAAAACGGAATGTGAATATAAATTGAAAGCGGACGTTCAGGGTATTTTTGTAACGCCTGCTCAAAATCTACATTAGTGTACTTATCAGAAAACTCTAATGCAGTTGGGTATGAAGTATAACGTGGACCTGATAAGTTGTACTTATCAATTAGCTTTTGGTCCCAGGTAAATTCTGCCATAAATGTTATTCTCTTAAAAAAAATTGTGTCTAAACTTCCTTGTTGTATTTTGCTTTATGAGGTTCAGCAAAATAATATCGTGTTAATTGTACTATAAATAGAGAGTTAAGTGAGATAAGGGATGAGAATAAAACTTAAGTTAAAGCAAGAAAAAGGTCTTATTAAGAACTCTTAACAAGTAGGCAAGAGCTAAGTTGAGCAAAACAAAGAATAAAAATAAAGAAAAAAGATAAAGAAGGGAGAAGTAAAGACAAAGAAAAAAAACAAGAAAGTGCAAGAGAGAAAAAAACAAGAATGAAGCAAGAGAAAAAAAGAATGAAGCAAGAGAAAAAAAAGAATGAAGCGAAAGAAAAAAAATAAGAATGAAGCAAGAGAAAAAACAAGAATGAAACAAGAGAAAAAAAACAATAATAATGCCCGTAAACATACCTACAAAGTAAAAACTTTAGCCCAGAAAATTAAAACAAAAAAAGCTAGTCTGCTTTCGCAGACTAGCCCTGAATATTGCATAAATTATTTAATGATTAATATCGTAGGATACTAATTATTAAGGTATATTTATCATACCATAACTTATTAGTTTTTAGGCGTTTAAGCTCATTATTTTTAAGATTTTTTTCATAGGTCATCTTAAAAACGCAAATTAAAGCGGTTTTGCATCAAAAAAGTAAAAATAAGAGCAATAAATTTACTTATTTTTTCTCTAATTCTGACACAATTTGTGTAACAATTATTTTCTTTCACTGCCCTAGTAAAGCTCTTGCCTTGGCAAAGAATCAACTTTTTTTGTTTTTTCTTGCCTTCTTGCCTCTGTAGAATAATCCATAAAAATAACCATATGGTTCCTAGCTAAAATTTTAGTTCTATGTGCGTCTTTAGAAAAATATCTTCCTGTTTTTCTTAATAGTTCCATTTTGGGAGGTATAAACTTTTGGGGTAAATATTTGACAAATATTTACCTTTTTAGGTTATAATATACGTATTGATATACATAGGTGTATTTAAAAATATCTACCTACTGTTTATCAGACATACTTGTAGATTTACATTACGTTAAATTTACATGAATTTTGCTAAACTGAGTTTAGAGGTAAACTACCTATTCCTTAGTATGCCTCTAACTTTTTTTTGGATTAAATTTTACTCAATTAGTTGCTAAGATCTTGAATTTTAGGAACTATTATAAAGATGGAGTTTTCCCAAGAAGTCTTTACCTAGATTGAGAAAGTCTTATTTGCCTTAAGTAAGTAAATAGCTGAGGTGTTTTATTCTAAGCAAGCAACTAAATTACCTACTTACTCTAAGTAAGTTTCTCACTACCTTGTTCTAGGTAAAATATTTGTTTAGCAAATTATTCTAGTTTTTTAAGTTTTCTCTAACCAAGAAAAAACTCTTGGCTCTAACCAAGCCAAAAAAACATAAAACAAACACAACACTTTAAAAGGAAATAAAACTATGCAAAACCAAAAAACTATGCCCGTAATCTTTGTTGGACACGGCAGTCCTATGAACGCAATTAACAACAATGAATTTACCCAAACTTGGGCTCAACTAGGTAAAGAATTAGGTAAACCTCAAGCTATTCTTGCTATCTCAGCACACTGGTACACTAATGCCACAGCAGTCCAAGCTACTCCAGTACCAGAACAAATTTATGATATGTTTGGCTTCCCGCAAGCTCTCTATGATTTAAAATACCCTGTAGTTGGTGATGTTAATTTATCTCGCAATGTTTTACAAAATCTAGCTGGCACAGGCATTAAAATTGACAACTCTTGGGGTATAGATCACGGCGTATGGTCAGTGCTAGTACACATGTATCCTGAAGCAGATATTCCAGTAGTGCAATTAAGTATTGATAGTAAATTAACTCCAGCGCAAATGTTTGCTCTCGGACAAAAACTCCAAACTCTGCGTGAACAAGGCATCTTAATTTTTACTTCAGGTAACCTTGTGCATAATCTCCGCATGATGGATCGTAGTGATCAGAATGCTGAATTTACTTGGGCAAAAGAGTTTGATAATTGGATGCGTGATAAAGTTGTAGAGCGTGATCTTGAGCCAATTCTTAATTACCAAGATTATCAATATGCGGATTTAGCCGCTCCAACTCCTGATCATATGGATCCTTTATTCTATGCTCTAGGAGCAACCACTGATGCCGATAAAGTGAGCGTGTTTAATGTCAAACGCGTTGCAGGTTCTTTATCTATGACTAGCTTTATTTGGCAAGCAGCCTAAATAAAAATAAGCAGTTCTCGCTTTTGCTGAGAACTGCTTTTTTTTGCTTAAAATTTTTTGCAAAATATGCTAAGCTATCAAAGCCCAGCTTTTTTTATTTTGCTAAAAAAATGCAAGTTACCTAACCACTAACTTTAAGCTGGGATAATTTTTTTCTTTCTTTAAAATTTCAAGGAACCTAGTATGTCACAAACAACCTCTATGCCAGTTGTATTTATTGGGCACGGTAGCCCGATGCTGGCTATTCAAGATACAGATTTAACCCGCAGTTGGGAAGAAATTGCGCAACAAATTGGCAAACCTAAAGCTATTCTTTCTATTTCGGCACACTGGTATACCGAAACTACTGCCGTACAATCTAGCTTAAAGCCACAACAAATTTATGATATGTATAACTTTCCTGAAGAGTTATACGCCAAAACCTACCCAGTGCATGGAGATGCGCAATTAAGCCAACAGGTACAAGAGTTACTTAAAGAGCACAATATTCAAGTTGACAATACTTGGGGGATTGACCATGGCTCTTGGGCAATTCTAACTCACATGTACCCAGAAGCAGATATTCCTGTAGTGCAATTAAGCGTAAACAGCAAGTTAAGCCCAGCACAACAATATGAACTCGGGCAAAAACTCCAAAGTTTACGTGAGCAAGGAATTTTAATTTTTGCTTCGGGAAATATAGTGCATAACCTCAGCTTAATTAGCCGTGATGGCTCTAATCCAGATTTAGCTTGGGCAAAAGAATTTGATAACTGGGTGCGTGATCAAGTGGTAGCTCGTAATCTTGAGCAACTTCTGGCTTATAAAGAACATCCGCACGCTAAGTTAGCAGCTCCAACTACCGATCACGTAGAACCTTTATTCTATGTACTCGGGGCAACGAACGAAAAAGATCAAGTTAAAGTATTTAACGATGATATTCTTGGTGGAGCTTTATCTTACACTAGTTTTATTTGGCGTTAATGCCAAAAAAAAAGAGATCCTAGCGGTCTCTTTTTTTTAAATCAGAACATAAAAAAGCAAGCAAGGAATTCCCTGCTTGCTTTTTTTGAGCTTGGGCTTTAAGCTTGGGGCTTAAAGATTAGGCTTTAAGTTGCTCTGAGTTATTTGCCTTTGCCTCGTTTAGGGTTATTTTTTCCCTAAGAGAGCAAGAACATTTTGTCCAATTTCTGAAAAGCCACGCAGTAAACTACGATCACCATTCGCATAGTTCAGAGCATAGTGCTTAACCGAAGTTATACCACTTACGCGATACATATTCTCACGGAAGGCTTTAGCAAGAGGCGAACGAGAAATATAAGCATGATGAAGCACTGATAAGAACTCTTGCATTAGGCTATTATCCACAAAGCGTTCGCTTGCATACACTAAAGCTAGAGCATGTAAATCTCTAAAGCTCGGATCGGCAAAAAGACGAGTTAAACATTGTACATCTTGTAAGCCGAGGTTTAAGCCTTGTCCTGCGAGCGGAGAAACTGTATGAGCTGCATCTCCAAGAAGAAGCACTTTATTTTGCCAATAGTGTTTAGCTCTTTGCCGTGCTAAAGGAAAACTTCCCACTTGGCGAATCGTAAAATTAGTGCCAATTTTTTCTAACGGATAGTTAGTGAGAACTTTTTGTTTGAGTTGCTCTGGGCTTAATTTGCTTAAAGCGTTAATGGTTGGAATTTGATCATACCAACAAAGTACTCCCTGACTGGCATTAACTGGTAACCAAGCTTTAGGACCATCTTGATCTACTTGTTGCCAAGTTAAATGAGCATAAGCTTGAGTCACTTCAGGATCTGTATCTACCAACATCATCATACAACGAGTTGGATAGCTGTGAATATCGAGAGCTATTTTAGCTTTTTGACGCCAGTAAGAATTGGCTCCGTCGGCAGCTATTACAAGGTTAGTGTTTAGCACTAAGCCTGTAGAGAAAGTAATTTGCCAATAGAGGTCTTTGCTATCTGGGGCATAGTTATTGCCAATTGAAAAACTCCCACCCAGATATTTTAATTGGGCATCAGTTACTTCAATTTGGTTTAAGAAAACAAACTTGTCGCCATAAGCTTGGCAAGCTTGCAGTAAACCTTGTACCAGAGCAGCATTTTCTACCATGTAGCCTAGTTGCTCGAGATTAACTTCCTCGGCAGTAAATAAAGTAGTTTGTTCTTGATCCCCTACGTGTAAGCTAAGTTGGTTATAAGGGTTTACGCGCAGAGCGGCAATTTTTTCCCAGCCCCCAATTTTATTTAAAAAATCGGCATTAACATGGTTTACGGCAAATACTTTTAAATCGGTGCTCTCTGCTTGCCAAGGCGTTAAAGCCTTAGGATCATGCAGAATAACCGTATAACCTAAATCAAGAAAAGCGAGAGCCTGAGCTAGACCTACACAGCCAGCTCCTGCAATAAATACTGCTTTTCCTTGCGCTGTAGTCAGCGCTTCAAGTCCAGAATGCGAGCCTACGGTCACAACTTGTAAGCTAGTTTTACTTCCTGGCACTGCTGTAAATCTTGACATAAAGCGTTCTAATTAATAATAATTAACATTTACCCCACAATTTCCCCACAAAAAGTGTTTTTTTCAGGGAGCAGAGCTAGCAAAGTGTCTTTTTTTTGCTATAATCTTCACGGATATTATAACAGCCTCGGGCAAGAATTTTATGCTTTTTGCCAAGGCTCTAGTTTAGATGCAGGAACTTCACCTTAGTGTTAGTACGACAACTTAGGGGTAGGCCCTCACTATGTTTTTGTTTAATCGTTTGTTTTATAGAAAGAAATATGAGTAAAAAGTTATACATAAAAACATGGGGCTGCCAAATGAATGAGTATGACTCAAGCAAAATGGCAGATCTTCTCCACGAAACACAAGGAATGGAATTAACTGATGTTCCTGAAGAAGCAGATGTGCTTTTACTAAACACTTGTTCAATTCGTGAAAAAGCGCAAGAAAAAGTATTCCACCAACTTGGACGTTGGAAAAACATTAAAAAAGACCGTGATGTTATTATCGGTGTAGGTGGTTGTGTGGCATCACAAGAAGGGGAACACATTAAAGAACGTGCTCCTTATGTAGATATTATCTTTGGTCCACAAACAATTCACCGTTTACCAGAATTAATTAATCAAATTAACGCGGGTAACAAAAACGTTATTGACGTTAGCTTCCCGATGATTGAAAAATTTGATATGCTTCCAGAGCCACGTGCTGAAGGTCCTACAGCTTATGTTTCAATTATGGAAGGCTGTAACAAATTCTGTTCGTTCTGTGTTGTACCTTACACTCGTGGGGAAGAAGTATCTCGTCCTTTAGATGACGTATTATTTGAAGTAGCAAGCTTAGCTCAACAAGGCGTACGTGAAGTTAACCTTTTAGGGCAAAACGTAAATGCTTATCGTGGCGAAAAAGCTGACGGTACTATTTGTTCATTTGCTGAACTTTTACGTTTAGTAGCTTCAATTGACGGTATTGACCGTTTACGCTTTACTACTTCACACCCAATTGAGTTTACTGACGACATTATTGATGTATATCGTGATACTCCTGAACTTGTAAGCTTCTTACACTTACCAGTACAATCAGGTTCAGATCGTATTCTTAACTTAATGCGTCGTAACCACACGCGTTTAGAATATAAATTCATTATCCGTAAATTACGTGAAGCGCGTCCTGATATTCAAATCTCATCTGACTTTATCGTAGGTTACCCTAACGAAACAGAACAAGACTTTGAAGATACAATGAATCTAATTGCTGACGTTAACTTTGATATGTCATTTAGCTTTATCTACTCGGCTCGTCCAGGTACTCCTGCTGCTGACTTAGAAGATAACGTATCAGAAGAAACCAAAAAACAACGTCTGTATTTATTACAGCAACGTATTAACCAGCAAGCTATGGCTTACTCACGCCGTATGTTAGGTACAGTACAACGCGTGTTAGTTGAAGGTATTTCGAAGAAAAATATTATGGAACTAACAGGTCGTACGGAAAACAACCGTGTAGTAAACTTTGCTGGGGAACCAGAATTAATCGGTACTTTTGTTGATATCGAAATTACTGATGTTTTTGCTAACTCTTTACGTGGTAAAGTGGTAGCTCGTGAACACGAATTAGGTTTACGAAAAAACACTTCGGCAGCAGATATGATGTCTCGTACTGCTAAAGAAGATGAAAACGGTGTAGGTCACTGGCGTGCTCAAGCATAAGAGTGAACTTTCCAAAAAAAATTAAGTGCAAAATGAATTCCGGAGTCGAGGGGCAACCCTCGACTTTTTTATGCTGCAAAACTCTGGCTTTTACTATAAGCTTGGTACTTGCTCTAAAACTTAGCAAACTTAGCTTTTTACTTAGCAAAAAAAAGCTCATTCCCTGAACAAAAACTCTTACCCATAGCAAACAAAGCTCTTACCCTAAGCAAAAAAAGTGAATAAACTTATTAAAAATAGCAACTTCAAGCTAATTTTTTACTTATAAACTGAGTAAATGAGTAAAGTTTTTTGCCAATAATTCTTTTCCTTTAGCAAAAAATTTAATCATTTTTTCTGGGCAAAAGCCTAGAATAGCGTTAATTTGGTTAGATTGTTAAATTTTAGGTATGCCTAAAGAGAAAAATATAAAATAAATCATCTTTTTTCTCTAGTGTGATATAATAAGCAATATTAGTTTTTAGCATAGAAGTTAATCTTGACCAAGCGCTATTAGCTAATCTAAATTTTTTTCAAAAGATTTTTTGTATATTGTATATAGATTATTAGCCTTTCAAAACCACAAGTTGAAAGGCTTTTTTTATGCGCTAAAATTTTTTCTCTTGATAATAAACTTAACCATTTCTCCCAAATACCTCGCTGTTTTTTTTCTTTATAACACCAATTTTTGGTAAAATATGCCTTAGAAGAAAAAATTTGGTTTTACTGGCTTCAACCTTATAAAATTATAGAGTTTAGCCAATTCCTTTCGCTTATTACCTTAATATGAAATTCAGATATTTTTATTTTCCTCTGTTAGTGTTATTGGTAGTACCTATAGTGTTTATTCTCACAGGATACACATGGGACTTAAACCAATTAACCTCACATAGTTCACTCTGGAATCTGGTAACTGTAACCGCAGATTCTATTTTTCCAGCTTTACTAACAAGTATTATTCTCCTAGGCATAATTTTATACTTTTATCGCGCGAACATAAAACTTTGCCTAGCTATAGCTATCTATTGCTTTGGGGCAGTAGTATCAACACAAATTATTAAAGAAGTAGCAAAAAGCACTTTTGAAGAACCACGTCCATTTATGTATCAAGTAGCTTATCGCTTACAAGAAATTGATGCTGATAAGTTCATTAAAGAATTTGAGCAAGCCTATGCGGCTAACCCATCTAACCCTAGTCCTTATCAAGCTAACGTAGATGGTGATGGTAGCCTTGATGATCTCATTGCTCAAGTACAACAAAATCAAGATGCAACTTCAGAGCTAGCTGATGACGATCAAGCTCCAAAACGTGTACAAGACTACTTAGACTACTATTACGACAAACTAAATCCTCAACAACGTATAGCTTTTATTAAGTTCTACCAAAACAGCTATATGCAAGGGGTGCAAGAACAAAGCCGTCGTGCAGCTCTAGATCGTTTAGCAGCTGAATCACCTTACTCATTCCCTTCGGGTCACTCAATTTTTGCGGCAACATGGATGATGATCTTTATGATGATGGCATTCATGGCTCGTAAACTCAGCTTCTGGCTAGTAACGGCTGGAGTAGTAGTTTGGGGAAGTGCGGTAGAAATTAGTCGTGTTATCCTCGGCTATCACTATGCTCACGATGTCTTAGCAAGTAACATTATTGCTGCTTGCTTTGTGGGAGCTACCTACTGGATTATGCTCTACATTTACCGCTTCTTAAATCGCGGAGCACAAGAAACTCAAGAGCAAGAGTAATACCTCACAAGTTTTTGCCTCATTAGGCAAGTTAAGAAAAAAGTCCTTGACTCTAAAGTCGAGGACTTTTTTTGTAAGGGCTTGCTTGTGTTTTTCTTTTCTAGATTAATTCTTTATTCTTTTGCTTTATCAGTTTAAGCTTAATTGAACTTTTTTCTCTTTGCCTTTTCAGTTATTTATCTTTACCTCTTTAGGCTTTATTTATCTTTTTTAGCTTTAACCTTTCGTTTTATCTCCATGTAGTTTTTCCTCTTGCCAAGGTTAGATTTTTCTCTTACCCAACTTACCTGGGTTAGATTTAGCCTTTTTTCTCTTGTAAATCATTTATAATAGAGGAGAAAAAAATTTAAAACCTTGAATAAGATATATGACACACAACAAAAAACCTTTAGTAATAGCTACGCGTCAAAGTGCTTTAGCTCTTTGGCAAGCTAATATGATTAAAGAGCTAATTTCTACTTTACCTGCTTTTGCAGATTTTGAGCCTGAACTCTTACCTATGGTCTCTACTGGAGACATAAAACTAGATACAGTTTTAGCAAAAGTAGGGGGCAAGGGCTTATTTACTTATGAACTCGAGCAAGCTCTTAAAGCCCAAACTGCTCAAATTGCCGTGCACTCTTTAAAAGACGTGCCTATGCAACCTGAGTCACAGTTTTTCTATACTTACAATGCTCGTCACTATCATGAAGATGTGGCAGTATTCCCTACCCATAGTCCTTATAAGAGCCTAAAAGATCTTCCACGCGGTGCAGTAGTAGGTACAGCCTCTGTGCGTCGTAAAGCTCTCTTAGCTTACTTCTATCCGCATTTAAAAACTAAGCTGTTACGTGGTAATGTAAATACCCGTCTGGCTAAACTCAATGATCCAGATCAAGGCTATGATGCAATTATCCTCGCACGTGCAGGTTTAGCTCGCCTTGAGTTTATTGATGACCTCAATATCGAAGTACTTTCTCCGCAACAAGGTTGGATAAGTGCTCCAGGACAGGGTATAGTAGCGGTACAATGGGATAATAACCAAGAAGTAGCTGCTTTTAGTGAGTTTCTTAATGACCCGATTAACCACCTTTTAACAAGCCTTGAACGCGGCGTTGCTAGCCTTCTTGGGGGTTCGTGCTCTCTTCCACTCGGCGTATATGCTTACTTTGTTGATAACAAGGGCAACGAAGTGGCAACACATTTTCTCAGTGAACAACGCAATGCAATCGCCCATGAAGTACAAAAACAAGTGTGTGAAGAACTGGGAACAACCAATCCAGAAAACCTCGTGCAAGCTTACGAGTTTAAACTAGAGCGTAATCAAGCTTTACAAAAATTTGTGCAAAGTATTAATCTCGACAAAATCAATGTGCAAGTTTTTGTTGGTGACCTCGAAGGACAAAAAACCATTCAACGTCAATATAGTTTAGACTTTAGCAAACACTCGCTGGTTAAACTAAATAGCAATACTTTATTAACCGAAGTAGTTAAACTTGTAAAAACTATTGTCGCAGATCTTAATCAAGAAGGCTTTGCTCAGATTCAAGCCCTCTTGCAACAACAGCTCGAAGAATAATGGCAAAAATTAACGATCCCTACGAATATTTAATCTATTTGCTCAGTCGTCAAGAATACTCTCTGGCACAACTCAAACAAAAACTCAAACAAAAAGGTTTTGATCCCGAGGAGAGTGAGCAGGCATTGCAAATTGTTGTGGCAAAAAAATACCAAAGCGATAGTCGCTTTGCCGAATCCTACTTACACGACCAAAGTCTAGCTGGTTTTGGTCCCTCAGCAATTAGCCAAAAGCTCCGTGCCAAAGGCGTAAGCGAGGCTACAGTACAACAAGCTTTAGAGCAAGCTGAGTTTGATTGGGAACAGCAAGCTTTTATCTACTTTGTCCGCAAGGGTTTTGCCCAACTTGACTTATCTGATGCTAAAACTAAAGCAAAGATGCAACGCAATATGCTAAGTAAGGGATATAATTTTAGTCAGATTAACTTTTGTCTTACCACCTTAAGGGAATTAGAGGATCTGGGCATAGATCCAGAAACCTATATCCTGAACAACTTTAGCTACTAATATGCATATTCTTTTAAACTCAACAGAGTACTTATCGCCAAGGCAACGGCGTTTAATGAATTTGCGCTGGGCCTACTGGTTTGTCCTCTTTAATTTAGTTATTCTCTGGATACTAGGAGCGCAGTACCTTTTGCCTTTGCACTTTCATAGTACCGTGAGTTTAACCTACTATATTGCAACGCTTTTTAGCCACTTTTTCTTGCTCGCTGTAATTAGTGGAGTAGTGCCCTTACTTGCCGTCTTTTTCTTCTACAATGGGCATTATTATCGCCTCTTTGTTGGCACTTACTATACCTTGCTCATTATGCTCTTGTTCTTGGATCAAGCTGTTTATAATCACTACCAAGAGCATTTGAGTGCCGAAAAACTTTGGTGGCTTCTGGTAAACAATCCGCGATATCAAGAGTTTTATATCTACTTTACTTTCTTACCTGTGTTACTCTTACTAGAGTTACTCTTTGGGGTATATGTTTGGCGTAAAGTATTTCATCTGCATATTCGCTCGCGTTTTACCTACATTTTTATGTTTATCATGCTTATCTTTGTTGCCTGGTCAAATATTCTCTATATTTACGCTTGGCATACGGGAGATTTTGATTTACTGATTTACCGTTCGGTATTTCCGTTAATGTTCTACTTCCAGTATTCGCAATGGTTTAGCATGATTCCAGTTTGGCACTGGTTGCTGTAAAAAAGTCCTCGCTATGAGGACTTTTTTTTGTTAACTGAGTATAGAGAGGAACTTAATCTCTTGCTATTGCTCTTGCTATAGCTATTGCTAGTACTCAAGTTCTTGCTTCATGGTTCTAGTTTGCTTTTTTCTTTTCCTAACTTTTTGTATTTCTTTACTGCTTTTTTTGTTCTCTCTTGCCTAACTTTTCTGTATTTCGTTATTGATTTTTTATTCTCTCTTACCTCTTTTTATCTCTCTTTTTTGCCTACCTTTGCCAATCATTTTTGCCTCTCTTTGCCCCTCGTTTTTTCCTATCTTCTTCTTTTCTCTTCTCTTTATTTAAGCTTGCTTTTTCTTTGCCTCTAATATACTTGACAAACTCCCCAATCTTTAGTTAAATAGAAGAAGATAGAACTAAAAAGTACACTTTACCGGCTTTACTTTCTCTGCTAAGTAAGGCTATTTTTTTCCGAAAAAGCACGAGAGTTATATTATGCTATTCCCTTACTTACAAACATTTATCCAGGGTGTGTCATACCACTCCGACCCAACGCTAGTTTTTGCTACTCTTTGCCAAGAACAAAAGAATACTCTACTCTTAGAATCCGCTGAAATTGATAGTAAAAACAGCGTAAAAAGTCTCCTCCTCGCTAAGGCTGCGGTAAAAATTTCTTGTCACGGACAAAAAGTTACCTTTCAAGCTTTAACCCCCAATGGTCAAGCTACTTTAGCTACGGTAAAAGCATATCTTTTACCTTTAGCCCAGGTAGAACAGCCATCTCCTCAAACTTTAATTGCTAACTTTTCTCCTCTAGACCTAAATCTCGACGAAGACACTAAGTTAAAGTCGGCAACTGTCCTTGATGGTCTCAGAGCCTATACTTCACTCTATCGTTATAGTCAAACACCAATTTTTCTTGGTGGTCTCTTTGCCTATGACCTCGTACGCAACTTTATTCCCATGCAAGGGATCGAACTCCTTGATGATGGCTTAAGCTGTCCAGATTATGTTTTTTACCTTGCTGAACAACTAATTTACTTTGATCACCAAGATCATCAAGCCCAAATTCTCAGTTTTTGCTTTACCCCTGACCAAGGTCAAGCTTTACTGCAAGAACAAGAGCAACTTCTTGCCCAGTTTAATCAAGTGACGCAAAGCTTGAGTCGCCAAGAGGCAAGTACCGAGGTGCAAACTAATATTCCTGATCCAGAGTTTAAACAAATTATTCGCGATCTCAAACACTATCTCAACTGTGGTGATGTGTTTCAAATTGTACCTTCGCGTCGTTTTAGTTTACCTTGCCCAAATGGTTTGGCTGCCTATAAACAACTCAAAGAAAACAATCCAAGTCCTTACATGTTCTTTATGCAAGATGAGGAGTTTACTTTATTTGGGGCTTCGCCAGAAAGTGCGCTTAAGTACACGCAAGAAAGCAAACAGCTTGAGATCTACCCAATTGCAGGTTCACGTCCACGTGGCTTTAATGTTCAAGGGCAAATTGATCCAGATTTAGATGCACGCCTCGAACTCGAATTACGTCTTGACCATAAAGAGCTAGCTGAGCATTTAATGCTCGTTGACTTAGCTCGTAACGACGTAGCTCGCGTCTGTGAAAGTGGCACACGCCATGTTAAAGACCTCATGCAAGTAGATCGCTACTCACACATTATGCACTTAGTATCGCGAGTGGTTGGGACATTACGCTCAGACCTAGATGCTTTACATGCTTACCAAGCTTGTTTAAACATGGGTACTCTAACTGGAGCACCAAAAATTAAAGCTCAACAACTTATTTATCAATTTGAAAAACAAAAACGTCATGCTTATGGCGGAGCTGTAGGTTATTTAGATTCGCACGGCAATCTAGATACTTGTATTGTTATACGTTCGGCATTTGTGCAAAATGGCACTGCCTATATTCAAGCTGGCTGTGGTACAGTATTAGATTCAGATCCGCAAGCCGAAGCCGATGAAACTAAACATAAAGCTCGAGCAGTAATTAAAGCAATTAGCCAAGTAAATCAAGGCTAGGAGAACCCCATGGCGAGAATAATTTTTATTGATAATTTTGATTCCTTTACTTACAACCTTGTTGATCAATTTCGTAGTTTAGGGCACGAGGTTGAAGTTTACCGCAATGACTGTGAACTTGACTTTTTAGTAGGCAAAGCTCTGGAAGTGCCGCAAACTATTTTAGCTCTTTCTCCTGGTCCTGGTACTCCTGCTCAAGCAGGCAATATGCTCGCTTTAATTCAAGCTCTCAAAGACAAGTTACCGATTATTGGTATTTGCTTAGGGCACCAAGCCTTAATTGAAGTTTTTGGTGGGCAAGTAGTACATGCGGGCGAGGTGTTACATGGCAAGGTATCGCGCATAACTCATGACCAAGAGTATATGTTTGCGAACCTCGCTAACCCTATGCCTGTAGCTCGTTATCACTCGCTTAAGGGAACTGATTTACCTCCTGAACTGGTGGTGAACGCTCAGTACCAAGATATAGTAATGGCTTTTCGTCATCGTGATCTCCCAATTTGTGGTTTTCAATTTCATCCTGAGAGCATTCTTACCGTAGAAGGGGGTAAACTTCTGGGGCAAACCGTAGCTTGGTTATTACAATAACCACCTTGTCCCTTAAGTAAGTTTATCTTGGAGAATTTTTTATGTTAGAGCAAATTTTATCGCAACTTTTTCAAGGGCAAAACCTCAGTACTGCCCAAAGTAACCAGCTCTTTACGGCAATTATTCAAGGTGAGTTAGCACCCGAACAACTAGCAGCTTGCTTAATTGCCCTTAAACTCAAAGGCGAAACCCCAAGTGAAATTCAAGGTGCGGTTGAAGCCTTAACGGCTCATGCTTTAGCCTTCCCGAGTCCAGATTATCCTTTTGTTGATATAGTTGGCACAGGAGGCGACGGAGCTAATACCATTAACATCTCAACTACTAGTGCAATAGTGGCAGCCTCTTTAGGCTACAAGGTAGCAAAACACGGCAGTCGCAGTGTTTCAAGTAAAACAGGAGCTAGTGATCTACTTTCTCACCTTGGCGTGCCTGTAGACTTAAGCCCTGAGCAAGCACGAGCAAGTTTAGATAACAATAATCTGTGCTTTCTTTTTGCTCCTTTATACCACCAGGGCTTTAAACATGCAGCTCCGGTAAGACAAAGCTTAAAAACACGCACTATTTTTAATATTCTTGGACCTTTAATTAATCCTGCTCGCCCTAAACGTCAACTTCTGGGAGTTTATAGTCCGGAGTTAGTCCCAGTTTACGCTCAAACAATAGCTCAGCTTGGACACGAGCATGCCATTATTGTTCATGGCAGTGGCTTAGACGAAGTAGCTTTACATGGTCCGACCCAAGTTGCCGAAGTTAAAAATGGGCAAATTTACTACTATAGCCTCACCCCAGAGGACTTTGGTTTAGTAGAGCAACCGCTTGAAGCTTTACGTGGTGGAGAACCTCAAGAAAACGCGCATGCGATTAGCCAACTATTACAAGGGCAAGGAGCTAAGGCTCATGCCTATGCAGTAGCAGCTAATACGGCTCTACTTTTAAAACTCTTTGGTGAAGATGACCTTAAAGCCAATGCCCAAAAAGTACTGGCCGCTCTCGAAGCAGGCACCGCTTACACTACTTTAGTTAACCTGAGAAATATGCCTAAGGAAGCCTAAAATGACGCCAACTATTTTGCAAAAAATTATTGCCGATAAAAAAATCTGGCTCGCTGAGCAAGAGCGTATTTTTCCTTTGGCAAAATTTCAAGCTCAAGTGCAAGCGAGCGAGCGTAATTTCTATCAAGCCTTAGCTCCAAGAGAGCGACCGAACTACATTCTCGAATGTAAAAAAGCTTCGCCCTCAAAAGGCTTAATTCGCCCTGACTTTAATCTTGATGCCATAGCTCAAGTCTATAAAAACTATGCCCAAGTAATCTCGGTACTTACCGATACTAAATACTTCCAAGGCGACTTTGCTTATGTACGTCAAGTACGCGAGCAAGTTACTCAACCCGTGTTGTGCAAGGACTTTATCATTTCGCCTTACCAAGTGTATTTAGCGCGTTACTATGGTGCAGATGCCATTTTACTCATGCTTTCGGTGCTCGATGACCAAAGCTATAGCCAACTTGCCGAGCTTGCCCATAGTCTTAATCTAGGCATCCTCACTGAAACTTCTAACGAACAGGAAGTAGAGCGGGCTTTAGCTTTAGGTGCCAAAGTAATTGGTATTAACAACCGTAATCTGCATGATCTAAGCGTAGACTTAGAGCGAACTTTAACTTTACGTAAGTTAATTCCAGCCCATATTCCTGTAATTAGTGAATCAGGTATCTATACTCACGCGCAAGTGCAAGCACTGCAAAGTACAGCTTCGGGCTTTTTAATTGGCTCGAGCCTCATGGGCAGTGACAATCTCGATCTTGCCGTTCGCAAAATAATTTACGGAGAAAATAAAGTTTGTGGTTTAACTCAAGCTGGCGATGTTAAAGCTGCTTACCAAGCAGGGGCTGTGTACGGAGGCTTAATTTTTGCTCCGCATTCGCCACGCTGTCTGACTTTACTTGATGCAACTAATCTGGTGGCTCAGGCTCCATTACAGTATGTGGGTGTTTTCCAAAATCAAGAGCCAAAAACTCTTGTCTCTTATGCCGAGCAACTTAATTTAACTGCCGTGCAATTACACGGCGATGAGTCTTTAGCTTATATTCGCCAACTGCGTGAACTCCTGCCAGAAACTTGCCAAATCTGGAAAGCTATTTCTATTCCCGTTGAAGCAAGTGAAGCAAGCCAAGGGCAACTACGTCTGCTTTTAAATGACTATACCGATCTTGTCGAGCGTTTTGTTCTTGATGCCCGCGTAAAAAATATCCAAGGAGGCACAGGGCAAAGTTTTAATTGGGAGATAATACCACCTGAGTACAAAGATAAAATTATGCTCGCAGGTGGGATTAACAGCCACAACCTCGAGCTTGCTCTGCAACAACACTGTCTGGGACTCGATCTTAACTCAGGCGTAGAAGTTAAACCAGGAGTGAAAGACCACTCTAAACTCCAGCAAGTATTTACGCAAATTTTAACTTACCAAGGATAGCTATGAGTCAAACTCTTTTAAACCCATATTTTGGGGAATTTGGTGGCATGTATGTGCCAGAAATTCTTGTTCCTGTCCTCAAAGAGCTCGAACAAGCTTTTGTGGATGCCCAAAATGATCCTGAGTTCCAACGTGAATTCCAAGATCTCTTACAAAACTATGCTGGTCGTCCTACGGCATTAACTCTATGCCGTAACCTCACTGCTGGCACTAAAACAAAACTTTACCTTAAGCGCGAAGACCTGTTACACGGTGGTGCCCATAAAACTAACCAAGTGTTAGGGCAAATTCTCCTTGCCAAACGCATGGGTAAAACGCGCATTATTGCCGAAACTGGAGCAGGGCAACATGGGGTAGCTACGGCTCTAGCTTGTGCCATGCTCAATATTCCGTGTAAAATCTACATGGGTGCCAAGGATATCGAACGCCAAGCCCCAAACGTTTTTCGCATGCGCTTAATGGGAGCTGAGGTAGAATCTGTAACTAAAGGCTCACAAAGCCTAAAAGATGCCTGCTGTGAAGCCATGCGTGACTGGGCAGCTAACTATGAGCACACGCATTACCTTTTAGGGACAGCAGCTGGTCCGCACCCCTTCCCAACCATTGTTCGTGAATTCCAAAAAGTAATTGGTGAAGAAACTAAAGCTCAAATTCTCGAGCGTGAAGGACGCTTACCTGATGCCGTAATTGCCTGTGTAGGTGGAGGCTCTAATGCTATAGGCATCTTTGCTGACTTTATTCCAGATACGCAAGTGCAATTAATTGGTATTGAACCTGCAGGTAAGGGTATTGAAACTGGCGAGCATGGAGCTCCTTTAAAACATGGTAAAGTGGGCATTTACTTTGGGATGAAGTCGCCATTAATGCAAACGGCTGATGGACAAATTGAAGAGTCTTACTCTATTTCGGCGGGCTTAGATTTTCCGTCAGTAGGACCTCAGCATGCCTATTTAAATGCTGTAGGCCGTGCTGACTATCAAAGTGTAACGGATCAAGAAGCTCTAGATGCCTTCCAAGAGCTAGCTCGTCACGAGGGCATTATCCCTGCTTTAGAAAGTTCGCATGCTTTAGCCTATGCTCTTAAGCTTATTAAGGCTAACCCAGATAAAGAACAACTGCTGGTGGTAAATCTTTCAGGACGTGGCGACAAGGATATTTTTACCGTGGATAAAATCCTCAATGGCAAAGGAGAAGCTTAATGAGTCGTTTTGATCAACTATTTACTCACCTTAAAGAAAAAAACGAAGGTGCCTTTGTTCCTTTTGTTACTCTCGGGGATCCTAACTTTGAGCAATCGCTGGCTATAGTAAATACCCTAGTTGAGGCTGGGGCAGATGCTTTAGAATTAGGTTTTCCTTTCTCCGATCCTTTACTAGATGGTCCAGTAATTCAAGCTGCCAATAACCGTGCTTTAAATGCTGGCTGTAGTACCGAGCAAAGCTTTGCTTTAATTGAGCAAGTAAGAGCTAAATATCCAGATATTCCTATTAGTCTTTTACTTTGTGCTAATTTAATCTATGCTCAAGGTATAGATAACTTCTATGCTCGTTGTGCACAAGTAGGCGTAGATGCTGTCCTTGTCGCTGATGTTCCTCTACTAGCAGCGCAAGAATATAGTCAAGCAGCTCTCAAGCATGGCATAGATCCAGTATTTATTTGTCCGCCTAATGCAGATTCGCACACTATAGCTCAAGTAGCAGCTCAGTCTAAAGGCTATACTTACTTAGTTTCTCGGGCGGGTGTAACTAGTGCCGAAAACCAAAGTCAAGCGACCAACCTTGATCATCTGGTGGAAGAACTTAAAGCTCAGCAAGCTCCACCTATTTTACAAGGCTTTGGTATAAGTCAACCGCAACAGGTTACTAATGCTTTAAAACTAGGGGTAGCAGGAGCTATTTCAGGTTCGGCAACAGTTAAAATCATTGCTCAGCATCTCGATAACCCTGAGTTAATGCTGCAAGAGCTACATAACTTTGTTAAAGCCATGAAAGCAGCAACTAAGTATTAATTTATAGTGTATTTAGTTTAAAACTTTTGTTTTATAAGCATAAAAAAGTCCTCTGTGTTGAATCAACACAGAGGACTTTAGATTAGATTTGCTTTTAACAAAAAAACTAGCCTAATTACTTAGGCTAGAAAAATCCATAAAGCTAAAATTTAATCTTTTAGTTAAATTTGTTAAATTTAGTAGTTAAAACTTTTTCGAGATAACGACAATATTATAACATAACTTTATAGCAATATGAACTGCTTTGCTTAAGTTTTTCGCAAATTTTTAGAGATAGCTAAATAACTGCCTCGCCCTTAAATTCTCCCCTAAATATCGAGCAAACTTACGCGAAATTTAACTAAATAAATTAAAGGTTTTGAGCTATTAACCTTGGCAAAATTGGTTAATTTGTTTAGGTTAATTATTAAAATTAGTTATCAGCAAAAAAAAGTCCTCGGCACCTTAATGCCGAGGATACTTACTTAACTTAGTCAGCTAATTCTTTTGCTGAGGATCCAACTCTGTTTAGCTTAGAATTCAGGATCCCAATCGATAATGATTTTTTTATTGCGTACATCTACTTCAACAAGATACTTGTCAATAAAAGGTACCATACGATCTTTACGGTTATAAGCATCATTTAATGGAGCTTGTAGCACTAATACATCATTAGCCCCTGTTTCCATAATTTGGCTTACTGTCCCTAACTCATAACCTGCAGGGGTAAACACTTTACAGCCCATGAGGTCTTTCCAGTAGTATTCCCCATCAAGTTCAGGTAACTCATCGCTTTTAACGTAAACAAAAAGATTATTAAAAGCTTTTGCAGCTTCTAAAGAATCTAAACAATCTAGTTTACATACTAAATGATTAGCATGTACTTTCCAGCTTTCAACTTTAACTGGAGTAAGATTGTTGTTAAGGTTAATGTACCAGTTGTCATAGTTAAAAATATTTGTTGGTTCTTCGGTAAAAGAGTTTACGCGAATCCAACCTTTATAACCATAAGTTGAACCTAACTTACCTAAGGTAACTAATTTATCTTTTTTTGTCATAAGCTATTATTCTTTGTCTTTGATTTCACCTTGGTGATCGAGATGAAGATGCTTGTCATTGCCACATTCATTATCAAAACTTAGAGCTAGGTTTTTACCGTCTAAGTCTGCCGAGGTAAAGAGGTGGTCCATTTTTTCTGTTTTAATGCGCAGATAGTCTTCGTTGTATTTGTTTTTCCCTACAACCAGAGGACGACGTGCTACTACGTTAATGCCGTCTTTGCGCATAGTCTCGAGTTTTTCTGGGTTATTGGTCATTAACTCAATAGATTTAACGCCCAGAATCTCAAAAATCTCAGCACAACAGTTGTAATCACGCATATCTGGCGGAAAACCTAAAGCTTCATTAGCTTCAACTGTATCTAAACCTTGATCTTGTAAAGCATAGGCTTTGATTTTGTTGGTTAAGCCAATGCCACGTCCTTCGGCACGGTGGTAAATTAATACTCCACGTCCTTCTTGGGCAATATTAGCTAAAGCTGTTTGTAATTGGAAGCCACAGTCACATTTGAGCGAATGAAAAACGTCACCCGTTAAACATTCTGAGTGAATACGACTGAGAACTTTTTCTCCGTCACCTATATAACCCATGATCATGGCTACATGTTCTTTACCATTGGCAAGCTCTTCAAATACCATAATCTCAAAGATCCCATATTCTGTAGGGAGCTGAGCTTGCGCTTTTTTTTCTACTAACATAAATATATCTACTAGGTTGCTTGCTCTTGTTCGTTGAGCTCTTGTGTTTCTTCTTCGTATTCTTCAGAATCTTCTTCTTGCTCAGCTAGCTCTTCTTGCTGTTCGAGCATTTTTAGTTGCGATTCGAGACTAAAGTCATACTGGATATTAAATTCTTGGCAAAATGCCTCGTGTCTTTGGATTTCTTCTGGCGTTAGTTGCACTTCAATTTGCATTGCCTGTTTAATTAGTTCAGGATCTAACTCAGGAGTATCCTTATCATCAAAGTGCCAAATAATTGGACTTCTAAAGTTTTTGTTTTTGTCGTCATACCACTCTTCTTGTAAAGAGTTAAGCATGCGGGTATAAACCTCAGCAAGGATCATGGAGTCAAGTAAAGCCCCGTGCAGTTCACGGGCAATATTTACTTCAAAACGCTCACTAAGAGCATCTAGCGAAGCTCTTCCTTGATAAAGGCTACGGGCTAATACGAGCGAGTCTATCACTAAACATATGTCTTCTACGACAAAGTTATAGCCAGCTCGTTTTAATTCCATATCGACAAAGTCTAAGTCGAAGGGAGCATTATGGATAATTAGCACTTTTCCCATTACCAAACGGACAAAACGTTCGGCAAAGCTACTAAAGAGCGGAGCGCCAACTAGGTCTTTGTTTTTAAAGCCATGCACTTTATAAGCTTCAAAATCAATTTCTACCTCTTCTGGGTTGAATACTTCATCAACCATGCTCTCGAGGTCATTGAGATTTAAGCTATCGTTGAACATAGGCACCATCCCCAGAGTAATAATCCGGTGATTATCTGAAGGACGTTTACCTGCTTCTCGCGTCATCCCCGTGGTCTCGGTATCCATAAAAAAGCAGTCAGCTCTTTGGGCGTGAATCTTTTTTACCCAACCTAAGCTGTTTTTAGCAAAGGCAGGATCACTTGGATCAGGAATTAATTGTGGATGATCATAATAGAGCTCAACCTCATAGCGAGTTAGAGGAAACTCACTATCAGCAAGCCCTGGCATTTTACTTTCGACAATGCGACGTTTTGCTAAGTACTCTTCTTCGTTGCGAGAAAAGTTTACAATTGGGGTTTTTGATTTTTCTGGATCTGGCTGATAGTAACGCGTATAGATCTCATAATCAAAAGGCAAAACTACTTCTTCTTGCTGTTGCTCAGGAGCAACAAAACCTTCTTCGTGACTATAGTCATTGCCCCCTACAGGCATGCCTGGCGTAAATTCATCCTTGTTGCCTTGGGTATATACTGCCTCTTCGGCACTATAGTCAATTGCAGCCTCTTCAGGGGCTAGAGGTGCTTGTGGATTCGGAGCTGAAATGGCTTCAGGTGCTAAGCTAGCATCTGGGTCTAAACCTTGGTTAGCTAAACCAGCCTCAGGTGCCGAACTAGCTTCTGGAGCTTGATTAGCTAAACTAGCTTCAGGTGTTTGATTAGCTGAGTCATTAGCTGAATCTAAAGCTTGGTTAGCTTGAACTGAAGCATTCTCTGGTAAAGCTTCATTTTGCTCTTGAGCTTGGGCTTCAGAAGTTTGCTCTAATTGTTCTTCATGCTCTGCCTCATCTTCTTCATCGGAAGCATATAAATCAGCAGAACTCACAAGATTTGAGTTGTTTAGTCCTTCGATATCGAAGAACAAAGAAACTTTGTCATCTGGGTTTTCTGGTTTTTTATTATCTGTCATATGTTTCCCTATCAAAAGTGAGGTTTGCAATATGCTATTATAGCAAATTTAAGGCTACTTTTTATATAGTCTTTTTTCCGCAAGAAGCAAAGAAAATCATAGTATAATAAAATCAGGATTTCCCCTCTCTCAAACTTAACTCGAGGACTTACTATGCGTTATTTTCTCCTTCTTTGCTTAACCAGCTTGAGCTTTCTGGTACCCCAAGTAAAAGCAGAACCTCTGGGCATTTTTGGTCAGGGGACAACGCGTCTGGTATTTTTAGGGTGCTTAAACTGTGCTCCTGACCAACCTTTATCAGTTTGGCAAGCCTATAGTAAATTTGGTTATATGTCCTACGACCCAGCTAGTGTTTGGAATCCAAACAATAGATTCACGGGAAATAAGTCGAGTTTTAGTTTATTTAACCCAACTTGTAGTGATAATAGCCCTGAAATTTACGGCTTACAAACTACCAATTACTATGGTCGAGCTTGTTTAGATGACCCATCTTCGCCTTATTACAAGTACTTGCTCTTAATGCATGAAATGTATAAAACTTTTAGTGAGCAAGGACGTGATACTTATCCACAGTATCAAGAACGCATTAAACAGCTTTTTGGACTCGACTAGTATGAAAAAAGCTTTTCTTATTCTTCTTGGTCTTGGTTGTTTTACCACAGCCTCTTACGCTGAAACTCTAGACCTCTATGGACAAACTTCGCAAGGTAAACTAGTTTACTTAGGTTGCCTGAACTGCAGTCGCCATAGTACTAACTCCATTTTTAATGATCTAGGAGCCTATGGTTTTAGATATGCAAATAGTACTAATAACATTTGGAATAAATATGGTCCTTATGGCAGTGTAGGCTCGACCTACTCAATCAACAATTACTCTTGTGGTGATAAGGCTCCTTTAGTTATTGGTCGCTACTCTAAACAAACCAAAGGCACTTTTTGTATACGGGGTTACCCTTCGGGCGTTTCAGTATACAGTTATCGCGAGATTATGAATTTTCTTGCCAAGAACATTGAGCAAATTCGTGATAAAAGATTTAGTGAGTTAACTAGCTCGCAACAAGAATTTATTAACAAACTCTTTTACTAAACCTAAGTTCCTTGAGCAATCGCTTCAAGGAATTATCTTGCTTTGCTTTTAAGCAAGTATGTTACTTTGCTTTCAAACAAGCAAACAAATTTCTCAACTTAAATTACCTTTATTATGAAAAAATTATTTCTCTGCCTTCTTGCTCTTGGTGCCGTAGGTGCTAAGGCCGAACAACTTAATCTTTATGGGCAAACTTATTCTGGCGATCTAATTTATCTGGGCTGTATTAATTGTAGCCAATATAACAGTGACTCAATTTGGAATGAATATGGGAGACATGGCTATTTTAGTAACCATGGCCGCGAGAATATCTGGAATCAGCATTCAGATTATGGCAGTAGATACAGCAGCTACTCTGCTTTCAGCTCTTATTGTAGTAAAGATGCTCCCCTAGTAATCGGTGCATATTCCAAAGAAGTATATGGAACTTTTTGTATAGGTTCAGGTTATATTTACGGTAATAGAACTTACGCTTATAGAGATATCTTAGAATTTCTTTCCCGAAATTACGAATCTATGCGTGGGGTTTCTTTCTCTCGTTTAACCGAGGAGCAACGCAGATTCATCAATCGAATTTACTAATCTACTTATGCTAAAATTAATTGTATTTTGTTTAAGTTTAATTATTTTTTCCTTACCTTCAGCTCAAGCAAGAGATCGTAATCTTCTCGAAGGTAATGAAGCCATTTATATTTACAGCAATGATGGGGAAAAGACCTTTTTAGGTTGCCTCAACTGTAATACGCGAGCAGCTAACTCCATTTTAAATAATGCCTCAGTGTTTTCTAGTGATATGTACCCTCGTTCGGTATTTTGTCGCTTTGGGAAATTTGGCAGTAAAGACGGAGAATACTCAGCTGCTAATCCTGAGGCATCTAATCCTCCTTTACTTATAGGTAAAGACTCTGGTAAAGTATATGGTACTTTAAGTTTAAGTGAGCAAGGTTATCAAAGTAATACCGCTCAACTTATTTACCGTTTAATTCGTCATGGACTAGAAAAATCTACTCCAGCACCCGTACAAAATAACTACTAGTAGACTAACAAAGTCTCTTTGGTTAATTAACTAAATTCTTTCCACTCTTTTAATTAATTTTTATCTATGAAATTTTACGTTGTTACAGGTTCAACCTTAGGTACTTCTGAAGCTGCAGGTGAAACTCTAGTTGAAGAGTTAAGCCAGCCAGCTACTCTCTTGCATTCACCAAACTTAGGGCAAATTGCCGATGCTACGCATTTAGTATTTATTTGCAGTACTCATGGTGCAGGTGAGTTCCCTGATACTTTTTTACCTCTTGCGCAAGAAATTGCCTCTAGCGAAAATCCTTTCCCGAGCTTAAGTAAACTTTTACTTATTGGTATAGGTTCAAGTGACTATGATACTTACAATGGGGCAATTAAAGAGTTAGCTAAGATTTTAGCAAGCAAAGGTTTAGAACCAGTAGTAGAACCTATACTTATTGATGTAACCGAAAGCTTTGAGCCAGACCTCACGGCTGCCTCTCTTTTCAAAGCTCATGAAGATGAGTTTTTTGCCTAAAAGTCTGATACAATATAATTAAGGTTTTTCTTATTTAAACCTTTTTTCCCCGTAAGCGCATATTTTTGCGTTTCTAACATTTATGTATCCAAACTAACCTCAAGAGTTTCAAACTCTTGAGGTTTTTCTTGTAATAAAACCTGAAAAGAAAAGTAGATTGCTTGTTTTATTTGCTTGAAGTAAAAAGGAAAGGGATTGTTGTTTGCTTTGCTTGCTTTGTAGCTTTGTAGCTTTGTTTTCTTAAAACAGGACAGAGTTCTTTAAATTGTTTTGAGCTTTTGCTTTTGAGCTTTTGCTTTTGAGCTTTTGCTTTTGAGTTTTTGCTTTTGAGCTTTTGTGTTTATAAGCTGTTACTTTGCCTTTTAATATTTTGTTCTTTTATCGGGCTAATTTTTTTACTAAATCTTAGCTCAGTTTATCTCCTGCCCCCGATAATATTTGTTTAAAATCACATATTCCACACAAAAATTAACTTATTTGTGCTGAATTTAGTCAGAAAAAGAAAATTTTTTTCATTTTTTTCTTTTTAGAGTCAACTCTAATTGCTTGTCTTTTTGTAGATTGGGAGATAACAATTGAACTATACATTTTTTCCCTAATTTAGGGAGTTTTACCTAAATGTAAGAAAAAGTTCATTTTCTTACTTTTTGATCACAAACAATCAATTTTAGATTTAACTATAAAAAATACTCTTTATCTCGAGTTCCTAAAACTGCTAACCCTCTGATTTTCGCAAAAAAAGTCTTGGCAAAGATTTGTTTTTTGTGTAAACTGATTAATATTAATTAAAGATTTTCTTTAATAAAAAAATACTATACATACATTAATACATTAGCCTAAGTTCTCTGCTTAGAGAATCAAGGTACATATAATTACATTTTTTTGCATCTTCTGCTAAATATCAAACTTTCAAGGTAGACCTTTGCTCTAAATGGGTTCATGTCTAAAAACATGCTACTGCCTACTTTTATGGACTTAGCTAGTTAATTGCTTTTAGTCTACCACACTTGTCAACCCCTAAAAGTTGGCTAAATTGATATTCTGCGATGACCGGGTTGAGAAATTACTTTCCCATAAATCCAAAAATAATTTTCTTTAGCTTAGGGGCTGTACTTGTTTGCACAAGTTCTAGCTCTTAGTTAGCTAAAGGAATGTTTTTTGTGACTAACCTCTTGCCTCGCCCAATACCATACACTTTGTGTGTCTTTTTAGACAAAATGCTCGCATTTAGATCAAAATTAAAACAAAAAGTGTGATCTAGTTCACAATTTTGATACTCTTTTATCCTTGCCTCTAGTATTTAGCCTTAGCTCAAAATATACTTAGGGAAAACGCAAAAAACTTTGTAAGTTATTTTTATGTTTTTTCTTGTTTCGAGGCAGTCAAAAAAAGAGTAAATCCTACTTTGACTAGCTTGATAATTTACCTTATTTTATTGTGAGGAATACGTATGATTATCGGTTGTCCAAAAGAAATTAAAGTCCAAGAGTATCGTGTTGGTTTAACCCCAGACAATGTTCGTGCTTATGTAAGTGCAGGACATACAGTTTATGTTGAACGTGATGCTGGTAAAGGAATTGGTTTTACGGATACAGATTACACAGAGGCTGGAGCTATAGTTACTGACAAAGAAGAAGTATTTGCTCAAGCTCAAATGATTGTTAAAGTAAAAGAGCCTATTCCAGAAGAGTATCATTACTTTAGACCAGATACTATTCTCTATACGTATCTTCACCTTGCAGCTGACCGTGAATTAACGGAAATGCTCGTTGAGAAAAACATAGCCGCCATAGCTTACGAAACCATTAAAACCGTCACTGGCTTACCTTGCTTACAACCTATGAGTCAAATTGCAGGTAGACTTGCTTCTATGGAATCAGCAAAATATAGCCAAATTACCTTTGGTGGGCAAGGTGTACTCTTTAGTGGAGTACCTGGAACACCAAAAGCCAAAGTGCTTATTTTAGGTGCTGGGGTTGTAGGTCTCAATGCAGCTCAAATTGCTATGGGGATGGGAGCTGACGTAACTATTCTGGATATAGATCCAAACCGTCTAGCTTATATTGACCAAATTTTCTCAATGCGCATTAAAACTCTGTTCTCTACGCGCGAAAACATTCTTGCTGAATTACCTACTGCCGATGTAGTAATCGGAGCAGTATTAATTCCTGGTGCCAAAGCTCCAAAACTTATTCGTCGTGAAGACCTCGCCCTCATGAAACCTGGGGCAATTCTTACTGACGTTGCCATTGACCAAGGCGGTTGCTTTGAAACTAGCCGTGCTACCACGCACAATGACCCAGTTTATATTATCGATGGCGTAGTACACTACTGTGTGGCAAATATGCCTGGCTGTGTAGCTCGTACTTCAACTATCGCTTTAACTAACTCTACCCTAAAATATGGTCTTGAATTAGCTGGCAAAGGGGTAGTAGCAGCTTGTAGTCTTGATCCAGCAATTAAAGCTGGTTTAAATACCTACAAAGGCCATATTACTTTCCCAGGCGTAGCTGCAGCCTTCTCTTTACCTTATGTAGAAGCTGATGTAGCTTTAGCCCAATAAACTAGAACAGGGATAATTTACTGCGGTAAATTATCCCACTCATTTTCGCTAAACTAGCTTAAGCTAAAACCACATTTAGTTTAAGCTAGTTTAACCAAAAGAAAAATTTAGGTAGCACTTATTCTTTGTAAGAGCTAAATATTGCAAAGTATTTTTTTTGCCTTACTTAACAAACATTTACTCATTTAATGGGTTATAAGTTTATTATTTTTTGCTATTATAGAGGGCGGCTTTCTCAGGAAGTAAAGCCAAAAATACTTTTTTTTCGGATATTTATTTGTCTGGACATCCCCAGCAGATTAATGTAAGTTTAATTTTTACAGTAGCTACACTGTAAACTATTCTACTGGAGTTTTTATGGTACAAGAGAGACAAACCTGGTCGAGTAGGGTAACCTATATTCTGACCGTAGCAGGTGCTACCATTGGTTTTGGGGCAACTTGGCGCTTTCCTTACCTAGTGGGACAAAATGGTGGGGGAGCTTATGTGCTTCTTTTCTGTATTTGTATGATAGTTATCGGGATCCCGATGATTCTCGTTGAAAACGTTATTGGTCGTCGTCGCCAAGTAAACTCAGTTGACGCCTTTGGTGGTAGTGCCAATGGTAAAACAATTTCCCCTTGGTGGAAAATTGTAGCCTATATGGGACTAGCAGGATGTTTTGGGATCATTGCTTACTACATGGTTCTCGGAGGCTGGGTATTTAGCTATATTTTTGATATTATCCGTGGGGCTTTACCTATAGGGCATGAAGTAGATGCTGCCTTTACCAGTGAGTTCTATGATAAATCCATTGCTGGCTCACCTTGGGCGATTACCTTTTACACTGCTCTCTTTGTGGCAGTAAACTGGTTTATCCTCTCCAAAGGGATTATTGACGGAATTGAACGTAGCGTTCGCTTCCTTATGCCATTACTCTTCTTATTCCTCTTAGTAATGGTGATTCGTAATGTAACTTTACCAGGTTCACTCGAAGGGGTAATTTTCTACTTAAAACCTGACTTCAGTAAAATTACACCTCAGCTCTTTATCTTTGTTCTCGGACAAGTATTCTTTGCTCTTAGCTTAGGTTTTGGGGTACTAATTACTCTAAGTTCTTACTTATCCAAAGAAGAAGACCTTGTTAAAACCTCAATTATTACAGCAATTATTAATACTTTAATTGCAGTAATGGCTGGCTTTATGATCTTCCCTGGTCTATTCTCATTTGGTTTAGCACCAGATTCGGGTCCTTCTTTAGTATTTAAGACTCTACCGATTGTATTTAGTAAAATGTCATTCGGTGCTATTTTTGGGGTAATCTTCTTCTGCTTACTCTTAGTAGCGGCTTTAACTACTTCAGTAACTCTTTACGAAGTATTAATTACTGCTCTACAAGAGAAAACAAGCTTAAACCGTCAAGCTTCAATTGCGGTGGTTTTAATCGGTACGTTTATTGCAGGAAACATCCCGTCAACCTTTAGTAGTAATATCTTTGATTGGTTTGACTTTGTCTCGGGTAATATACTCTTTGTGCTTACGGCTTTAGGTACTTGTTTATTCACAGGTTTTTGCTTAAAAGACGAAGCGAAAAAAGAACTATCTTACTGTGCAGGACCAACTACAGTTAACATCTGGTTCAACTATGTGAAATTTGTTTTACCAGTAATTATTCTTGTAGTGTTCTTCTACGGTTTATTCTAATGAGAAAAGGATGGAGAGAAATCTCCATCATTTTTGCTATAAGAAAAATATCTAAAATATCCAAAAAATCTAAATAAATAGTCCTCGGGGAAATGCCGAGGACTTTTTTTGTAATAAAGTTTAAACAAACATCCGTTGCAGGAGAGCTTGTTTTAGATCTTTGTGATACTCGAGAGATCTATTGTAAGAAGAAATTAAATCATCTACCTCTTTAAGAAATCTACCTATTTTTTGTTGTTCTTCTAAGCTAGAAGGTACATATAAAATGGTATTAAAGAAACCATTTACTGGTACATTTAACATACCATGGTTTCTAGCACCTTCTGCTGATATATTGTAGATTTCTTTATACCAATGAGTTGAGTCATAGTACTGAACCAAAAATTCTGAATCTATGTTATGAATTTTGAATACAATATACAGAGGTGATAAAAGTCCTTGATTATATCTATCTAGTCTTTTTATAACTCCTACTTCATAACCTGAAGAGTAACTTTTATTGTACGCAAACTCTCCATTTTTTATTAAGTAGTAATTGCTTAAATCTTTACTCGCAACAGACTTATTAAAAAACTCCATTTGATCAATCATGCCAAATTGCGCGGAAATTGTTAATGGATTATCTGCTTCATTATTTTTATTCTTACGAGTTACTCGAGTAGATATGTCTTTTAAGGTAATTTCATTCCACTTATCAGTGAAAGTATGAAATCTTAACCTAGGACTAGAAGAACTACTTGTAAATAGTTGAATGGTTAATGAACGCTTTAAATCCTTTACTGTTACTAAAGCATTTTCAAGATGTTGGATTTTTTTATCAATAACTTTAAAGAAGTGAGATATTTTTTGTTGCTCAGCAAAATCTGGAGGATAATTAAATATTATCTGCTCCATGACATTATTCATTAACTTAGGAATAGCTGCATTAGCCACATATCTAAAAGCAACCTTATTGAGAGCTTCTGCTATAGCTTTATTACAGAACCCTCGATGAGAAATTAGAACTCCATTTACGTTAGTACTATAGAACTTTCCTGAACGAAATGT
>NZ_NRJH01000069.1 GCF_003585925.1 Psittacicella melopsittaci | reverse complement strand
AAAATAAAAGACCTTGAAGAAACTCTTCAAGGTCTTTTATTTTAGCCTACATATTTTTTGAAAATAATAGAAGCGTTAGTACCACCAAAACCAAAGTTATTGTTGATTGCGTAGTTTACTACTTTATCAACTTTTTGGTTTGCCGCAATGCGACAGGTAATTTCTTCTTCAGGATTTTCTAAATTAATTGTTGGCGGAATAACATCGTGGTAACAAGATAATACAGAGTAGATACTTTCAATTGCACCCGCAGCACCTAATAAGTGACCTGTCATAGATTTAGTTGAAGTAACTACATAATCACCTTGACCTAAAACTGTTTGAATAGCACGGATTTCTGCAATATCACCTACTGGTGTAGAAGTACCGTGAGCATTCACATAGTCAATTTGACTTGCTTGAATACCTGCATCACGAATTGCATTTTCCATTGCTAGTTGAGCACCTTCACCATTTTCTGGTGGTGAAGTCATGTGGTAGCCATCACCTGACATACCAAAGCCTACAACTTCAGCGTAAATTTTTGCTCCACGTGCTAAAGCTGAATCTAAAGATTCAAGAACTAAAACACCAGCACCGTCCCCTAATACGAAACCATCACGGTCTTTATCCCAAGGACGTGAAGCAGCTTGTGGATTGTCATTACGGCTAGATAATGCGTGCATAATACCAAAGCCACCAATACCTAATTGAGTAGAAGCTTTTTCAGCCCCACCTGCTAACATTAAATCAGCATCACCGTAAGCAATCATTTTAGCAGCCATACCAATATTATGTGTACCTGTAGTACATGCTGTGGTAATAGCAATATTTGGTCCTTTTAGACCATAGCGAATAGATAAATGACCAGCAGCCATATTAGTAATAGCTGAAGCAATAAAGAATGGGCTGATTCTTCTTGGACCTTTTTCAAATAATGAACGGGCATTATTTTCAATATAGCCAAGACCACCAATACCAGAGCCTACTGCTACACCAAAGCGTTGCAGATCTAAACTCTCTAGTTTATCAATTAGACCAGCATCTTCAAGAGCTTGTTTACCTGCATAAAGAGCATATTGGATAAATAAATCCATTTTACGCTGTTCTTTTGCATCTGCTACTTCTGTTGGATCGTAGTTTTCTACTAAACCAGCAAATTTAGTACTAAAGTTAGTTGTATCGAAATGATCAATCAAGCGAATACCGCTTTTACCAGCAAGTAGATTTTCCCAGTTTTGATCTACGTTATTACCAAGTGGGCTTAAAATACCCATACCTGTAACAACAACTCTTCTTTTAGTCATCAAGAGCTCCGTAAAAATAAAATATATAATAAAGAGAAAGCGGTCAATCAGGATTGACCGCTAACCAATTATTTTGTTATAAGACAATTATTATTTTGAGTGAGCAGTGATGTAATCAATAGCTGATTGAACAGTTGTAATTTTCTCTGCGTCTTCGTCAGGGATTGAAATGTTGAATTCTTCTTCAAAAGCCATTACTAATTCAACAGTATCTAAAGAGTCTGCACCTAAATCTTCAGTGAAAGAAGCTTCAGGAGTGATACGATCTAAATCAGAAATATTTAATTGTTCTGCAATTACTTTTTTAATTTGAGATTCAATAGTCATTTTATTTTGATCCTGTAAAGGCTATAAAACCTTGAAAAATAAAAAATTATACCACTATAAAAAGCGGATGTTTTATAAAAATCTATAATCGTTTGTATATATGCCAAACCGGCATTTTTTACTCGGTTTATATTATATCACAAACAGGCGGCAAATTAGTAGAGTTCTGCTTAAAAAATTACTCTATTAAACAGAGATTTAGAAAAATTTATTATTTTTCTAAAAAACTAACCTTGGTACATACCACCATTTACGCTTAAAGTGTGACCTGTAATATATGAAGCATCATCTGAAGCTAAGAAAGCAACTGCTTTAGCAACTTCTTCAGGTGTACCTAAACGTTTTGCTGGAACTGAAGCTAAAATACTTGCTTTAACTTCATCAGATAATACGTCAGTCATATCTGTTGCAATAAATCCAGGTGCAACTACGTTTACGGTTACACCTTTACCAGCAACTTCTAAGCTCATTGATTTAGTAAAACCAATAACACCTGCTTTTGCTGCTGAGTAGTTTGCTTGACCAATATTACCTGTTAAACCTACTACCGAACCGATATTAATAATACGTCCCCAACCTTTTTTCATCATAGGGCGCATTACTGCTTGGCTTAATTGGAAAATAGGTGTTAAGTTAGTTTCAATAATATCGTTCCAATCTTGGTCACTTAAACGCATTAATAATTTATCACGGGTAATACCAGCGTTGTTAACAAGAATATCAACATCACCGTATTTTTCTTTAATAGCTTTTAAAAGTTCAGCTTGTGATTCTTTATTAGTTACGTTAAGAACCATACCTTCACCTTTACCAGCTAAGTATTCAGTTATGCTATTTGCACCAGACTCGCTAGTTGCTGTACCAATAACTGTGCAGCCACGAGCTGCTAATTCTAAGGCGATAGCTTTACCGATACCACGTGAAGCACCAGTAACAAGTGCGATTTTTGTCATAATATAAACTTTCCGCTTAATTTAACTCTTGTAATTGTTCTAGACTAGCAACTGTATTTACAGCTTGACAGCTTGCATTTTTGCTAATACGACCACTTAAACCTGTTAAAACTTTACCTGGACCAACTTCTAAGAAATTAGTAACACTATCTTGGTCTGCTAACTTAGCAACTGTTTGCGTCCATAAAACTGGACCTACTAATTGTTTAAGTAGAGCGGCAATGTACTCTTCTTTAGTAGTTGATACTGATAGATCTGTATTGTGTACAACAGGAACCTTAGCAGTATGGAAAGTAATTTTTTCTAATTCTTTTGCCATATTGTCCGCAGCTGGTTGCATTAGGCTACAGTGTGAAGGCACAGATACAGCTAATTGTACAGCACGTTTTGCTCCTGCTTCTTTTAGAAGGTTAGCAGCTTGTTCTGCAGCTTGTGCATCACCTGCAATAACAACTTGTCCTGGACTATTGAAGTTTACTGCAGAAATAACTTTACCAGTTTCAGCTTGAACTTTGGCACAAGTATCAATAATTACTTGATCTTCTAAACCTAAAATTGCATACATTGCTCCGCCAGTAGGTACAGCTTCTTGCATGTATTTACCACGCAGTTGTACAAGTTTAACTGCATCTTTGAAGTCAATTACGCCTGCACATGTTAGAGCTGAGTATTCACCTAGACTATGGCCAGCCATATATTCAGGTTTTAAATTCGGATATTCCTTTTCAATAACTTTAAAAATCGCATAGCTTGAAGTTAATAAAGCTGGTTGCGTAACTTCAGTTTTACTAAGTTTTTCAGGATCGTTTTGTACAACATCCCATAAGTCATAACCTAGTACATCAGAAGCTTGTTTAAAGTAATCTAAAACTTCAGGGTATTTTTCCGCAAGATCTTTTAACATGCCTTGCGATTGAGATCCCTGTCCTGGAAAGATAAATGCTAATTTCATTTAAATATTCCTAGTTACAACAAAATAAATAATTTTACCATGCTTTATAACTGCTAGATAATCTAGTAAATAAAAACAATGGTACAAAAAACCAAGTACATTATAGCAAAAATAAGTTAAATATGGGCAAAAATAAAAAGACTGTGCCTACATGACACAGTCCTTTTTGAGGAAATTATTCCCATTCAATAGTTGAAGGTGGTTTACCACTTACATCGTAAACAACACGACTCACGTTATCAATTTCATTAATAATACGATTTGATACTAAGCCTAAGAAGTCATACGGTAAGTGTGCCCAATGTGCGGTCATAAAGTCAATAGTTTGTACTGCTCTTAAAGAAAGTACCCATGAGTATTTACGACCATCACCCATTACACCTACTGATTTAACAGGTAAGAATACGGCAAATGCTTGTGAAACTTCATAGTAAAGATTTGCTTTATGTAATTCTTCAATAAAAATAGCATCTGCTTTACGTAAGATATCACAATATTCTTTTTTCACTTCACCTAAAACACGTACCCCTAGCCCCGGACCTGGGAAAGGATGACGATTTAGCATTTCCGCTGGTAAGCCTAATTCAACCCCAATACGGCGAACCTCATCTTTAAATAATTGATTTAAAGGTTCAACTAAACCTAATTTCATGTCTTCAGGTAAACCACCAACATTGTGGTGAGATTTAATTACGTGAGCTTTACCAGTTTTAGAAGCTGCTGATTCAATTACGTCTGGGTAAATAGTACCTTGACCTAACCATTTTGCATCTTCGATTTTGTGAGATTCTTCATCAAAGATTTCAACAAAAACTTTACCGATAATTTTACGTTTTGCTTCTGGCTCATCAACACCTGCTAAAGCGCTTAAGAAACGATCTTCGGCATTAACACGTTTGATGTTTAAGTTAAATTTACCTGCAAACATTTCCATAACTTGGTCACCTTCGTTTAGACGAAGTAAACCATTGTCAATAAAAATACAGTGTAAATTTTGCCCAATTGCTTTGTGAATTAATAAAGCAGCTACCGATGAGTCAACCCCACCAGATAGACCTAAGATAACTTTATCGTTACCAACTTGCTCTTTAATTTGGGCAACAGTTGTTTCAATAATGTTTTTTGGTGTCCATTCTGAAGCACATTGACAGATTTTAAACACAAAGTTTTTAATAATGTCTAAGCCAGATTTTGTATGTGTAACTTCTGGGTGGAATTGTACACCAAAAAATGGTTTTTCTACGTGTTCAACTACACATAAAGGACATGAGTCAGTTTTAGCCACTACATTAAAGTTAGGAGCTAATTCTGTAACCTTGTCTCCGTGACTCATCCAAACATCAAGAGCTTGTTGTTTGCTATCGAGATGATCGTTAAGTCCTGCAAGTAATCTAGTGTCACCAACTACATCTACTTTAGCGTATCCAAACTCACGGGTATCAGAAGAACTAACAACGCCACCAAACTGAACCATCATAGTTTGTAAACCATAGCAAATACCAAAAACTGGTACGCCAAGTTCAAAAACTACTTGTGGAGCACGTGGACTATTTTCTTCGGTTGTAGATTCAGGACCACCACTTAAAATAATTCCTTTTGGATTAAAATCGCGAATAAATTGTTCATCAATATCCCAAGATACTAACTCACAGTACACACCAATTTCACGAATACGACGGGCAATTAGTTGAGTATACTGAGAACCGAAATCTAGAATTAAGATTTTATCGTTATAAATATTAGATTGCATCTTTATGTACTTTATAAGAGTAAGTTGAAATTAGGCTCTACTTATTATACTAGAAATATAAAAAATTGAGCTAGTAAATTTACTAGCTCAGAAAAAACTATTTACTATAGTTATCAGGAACTTTTTCAAGCATAATGCCATGCACATGGCTTTCGCTTAATGTAGCACCAGATACTTTAACAAATTCTGCTTCGTTATTTAAGGCTTCGATAGTAGGACAACCAGATAGACCCATAGCTGAACGAATACCACCTACTAATTGGTGCACTATGTAAGCTACGCTACCTTTGATTTCTACTCTACCTTCAACGCCTTCAGGAACGAGTTTATCTTTTGCATTATCTGATTGGAAGTAACGATCAGATGAGCCTTTTGACATAGCTGCTAAAGATCCCATACCACGGTAAGATTTGTATCTTTTGCCGTTCATTTCGTATTTTTCTCCAGGAGCTTCTTCTGTAGCCCCAAGAATAGAACCTAGCATTACGCAACTAGCACCAGCTACAAGAGCTTTTACTATATCACCTGAGTAACGAATACCACCATCAGCAATTACAGGAATACCTGTATGTTTAATCGCAGTTACAGCATTATCAATTGCAGATAATTGCGGTACCCCACATCCTGTAACAATACGGGTAGTACAAATAGATCCAGGACCAATACCAACTTTAACTGCCGAAGCACCAGCTTCTACTAAGTCAATAGCTGCTTCAGCGGTAGCAATATTACCAGCAATGATATCTAAATCAGGATAATCTTTGCGGGTTTGTTTTACACGATTAACTACACCAGCAGAGTGACCATGTGATGAGTCAATGAGAATTACATCCACACCTGCTTCAACAAGTAAGCGAATTCTTTCTTCATTACCATCGCCAGCACCTACAGCAGCTCCAACACGGAGTTTATTTTCTTTGTCTACAGCAGCATTAGGGTATTTGCCTAAGTCTACATAATAGTTTTTAACTAAACCAACTTGTCTTGCTTGCTCTACTGGAGACATATTTTTGTGAATGAAGCCAACACCACCGATTAAAGCAAGAGATGTTGCTAATTCATACTCAGTTACAGTATCCATAGCTGAAGAGATAATTGGTACATTTAGATCAATATTTTTTGTTAATTTTGTTTGTAAATTAGCAGTATTAGGTAAAACTGTTGAAGCTCTAGGAATAATTAAAACGTCATCAAAAGTAACACCTTCATATTTTATACGTAGCATATTGTCTCTCTAGTATTTTACGGCTATTGTTGATTTATATAAAAATAGTGCTGAAATTTGATCAGCACTTAACTGCAACAAGAAAGAAAAAACAACATATTTTTTCAATTTTTGCTTTATTAGTTGGCGCATATTATATACTATTTTTTTAACTCTTGCATTACAAAATACAAAAATATTACTTAAGTGCGTGATTTTCAAGAATAAAAAAAAACACAACCTCAAGCTAAGGTTGTGTTTTTGCCTTAATCAAGATCTAGTCCAAGTTGATCCCAAATAAGATCTACTTTTTCTACAACTTTTTTATCTTTAACTATAGCTCTTCCCCATTCGCGCGTGGTCTCACCTTCCCATTTACTTGTAGCATCTATGCCAAGTTTTGAGCCAAGACCTGAAACAGGAGAAGCAAAGTCTAAATAGTCAATTGGGGTGTTATTAATAATGGTAAAATCACGTTCAGGGTCAGTTCGCGTTGTAATTGCCCAAATTACATCATCCCAACTGCGAGCATTTATATCGTCGTCACAAACTATGACAAATTTGGTGTACATAAATTGACGTAAGAACGACCATACTCCAAACATTACCCTTTTAGCATGCCCTGGATACTCTTTTTTAATCGTAACCACAGCCATGCGATAAGAACAACCTTCAGGTGGAAGATAAAAATCTACAATTTCTGGAAACTGTTTGCGTAGAATTGGTGTAAACACATGATTTAAGGCAACAGCTAAAATTGCAGGTTCATCTGGTGGACGACCTGTATAGGTTGAATGGTAAATAGGATTTTTCTTAGTGGTAATATTAGTAACCGTAAAGACAGGAAATTGTTCGGTTTCGTTATAATATCCTGTATGATCACCAAACGGACCTTCGGTTGCTAATTCTTCTGGATCTAAATACCCTTCAAGAATAATTTCCGCAGTAGCTGGAACTTGTAAGTCATTGCTCAGACATTTTACTACCTTAGTTGGAGCTTGACGTAATAGTCCAGCAAATGCATATTCTGATAAAGTGTCAGGAATAGGCGTTACCGCTGCAATTATAGTTGCAGGATCGGCACCAAGTACTACAGAGACAGGGAATTTTTTCCCTGGATTTTCTTTTTTCCAATCCTGAAAATCTAGAGCACCACCACGATGTGACAACCAACGCATAATTAGCTTGTTTTTGCCAATTTTTTGCATGCGATAGATGCCTAAATTTTGGCGCTTTTTGTATGGACCTTTAGTAACTACAAGACCCCAAGTAACTAAAGGGCCAGCATCTTCGGGCCAGCAGGTCATAATTGGAATGCGATCTAAGTCGACTTGATTGTCCTTATAAACTATTTCTTGACATTCTCCTTTGCTCTTTTGCTTAATGCGCATGTGAAGAATATTTTTATAAAGACCTAATTTAGCTATAGCATCAGAAAAACCTTCTGGGGGTTCTGGTTCTTTTAGCTTAGCTAAAAGTTCACCAAATTTTTCGAGTTGAGCTGTGCTTTCTAAGCCCATAGCTAAAGCTATACGTTCTTCGGTACCAAAGAGATTGGTTAAAACAGGAGTATCACTGCCTTTAACCTTTTCGAAAAGAAGGGCTGGTCCACCTTTACGTAAAGTTCGATCTGAAATTTCAGTCATTTCAAGATATGGATCTACCTCGATACTTATACGCTTTAAGAGATTTTTTTCCTCTAAATAATCGGTGAAATCTTGTAAAGAATCAAAGTTCATAATAAAATATTTTTCAAGATTTGGATCTGTACTTAAGACTTAAGTGGAGTTATCAAAAAATTATATTACATTTTTGGTAAATCTCTAAAAAAATATAGCGTTAAGTGGTATCATTATATAAAGCACAAAAGAAAAAAAACAGAATTTTTGTGCAAAATCTAAAACCAAATTAAAATTATAAAACAGTAGAGATATGTGCCAAATTTTAGCCTTAAATTCAAACTCGCCAACTGATATAACTTTTTCTTTTGAAGGTTTTGTCAATCGTGCGGGAATAACTGAGACTAACGTAGATGGTACAGGAATAGCTTTTTTCGAAGAGCACAATAATGTCAGACTATTAAAGGACGATAAAGCAGGATATAATTCCTATGTCCGTAATTTAGTTCGAATTTATCAAATAAAAAGCAAAAATATCATTGCTCATATTCGAAGAGCTTCTTCAGGTGCCCCTAAATTAGTAAATTGCCACCCTTTTGTAAGAGAACTCTGGGGTGAAAACTGGGTTTTTTGTCATAATGGCCATTTAGAAACCTTTCCAAATATAACCGAAAGAGAAAAACAAAGCGTAGTAGGTGAAACTGACAGTGAGCTGTTTTTTGCTCACTTAACTTCATTTATTGAACAGCAATTCCCAAGTAAACCTGATATAAATACTTTATTTTTAGCCATTGCTAAATTTGCTGATAGTTATTCAACTGCAGGTATTTTAAACTTTGTTGTCTCTAATGGTGAATTTTTAGTTGCACATTGCTCGACTAACTTATATTGGATAAGTAGATCTGCTCAAGATGATAATTTAATCCGTCGTATTGATGATGGTGGGGTAATCAACTTAAGTTGTTACGCTAATAAGAATGATAAGGTTACAATTATTTGTACTATGCCTGTAACAGATGAAAAATGGCATAAGATGACCAATGGACAAACTCTTTTATTTGAAAATGGTGATCTAAAATTATCATACAACGGTGTCCCTTCCGTGATTAATAAAAAATATGAAGCTCTTACTGGTCTATCTAGTAAAGTTCAACAACAAATTGATCAAGAACAAGCTAAATATAGAACCGAAGATGCTATACGTGCTCAAGCAGCTTTGAGCTAAGATTTTAAATTTATAAAATGAGTCTTGTTATTTTCTTCAACAAGACTTATTTTTCCCTAAATAGGAAAAAAGCCATGTGGAGAAAATCTCTAGAAGAATGGTTAAGCACTACTTCTCTTTCAGGGTTTAACCAATTGTATATTGAACAGCTATACGAGCAGTATGCTTCAGATCCGTCGAGTGTAGATGCAAACTGGGCTCAACTTTTTCACGATTTAGAAGAAAGTTCACAAGTAACAAAGAGCCGTTACTATGTAAATACTTCTGGTCATGAAAATATTTCTTGTGCCAATCTTATAGAAACCTATAGAAACTATGGGCATTTAATTGCTCAAATTGATCCTCTCAACTTATGGAAAAGAAATCAAAGTACACCATTTAATCTTATTGATTTCAATTTACATCCTGAACAGGATGTAACCCTACTTGTGCCTTTTGCAGGGCAAAAGAAATATAAAGTATTGGATCTATATGTAAAACTCCGCTACATTTATGCTTCTACTATAGGTTATGAGTTTTCTCATATTTCAAATTTAGCAACTAAAGAATGGTTAACTAAAGCAATAGAGCTATACGAACATGAAAATACTTATGTTGATAAAATTCGTATGCTCAATCGTTTAGTAAGAGCTGAGCAATTTGAAATTGTTTTAAATAATAAATATCCAGGAGCAAAAAGATTTTCTCTTGAAGGTACTGAGTCTTTAGTTGTCCTGCTAGATAATCTCTTTAATTTAAGTGGTGACAATAATCTCCGCGATATTATTGTAGGTATGGCACACCGTGGTCGTTTAAACGTACTTGCAAATCACTTTGGTATGCAAATGCAAGAAATTTATGATTTATTTGCAGGCAAACATGAGTTAGATAGTTCATTTGCAGGTGATGTAAAATACCACTATGGTCGCAGTGCGATATTTACTAAAACCTCTCAAGCTTCGTCAACGCGAAATAAACTTGTTGAGAATAAATATGTAAATTATCTCAATGCTCATCTTATGTATAACCCATCTCACTTAGAATTTGTAAGTTCGGTGGTTATGGGAGCTGCAAGAGCAAAAATTTCAGCCTATAACAAAGAAGAAAAACTTGATGAGTATACCAATCGCGGTGACTTTGGTGTATCTAAAGGGACTGATTACGTTCTGCCTATTTATATCCATGGGGACTCAGCAGTTGCTGGTCAAGGGATAGTACAAGAAACGCTAAATATGTCAAATACGCGAGGTTATTCAGTAGGTGGTGGCATTCATATTGTCTTAAATAACCAAATAGGTTTTACTACCAATAACCTTAAAGATGTAAGATCTTCGACTTATGCTTCCGATATAGCAAAAGCTATAGATGCACCTATTTTCCATGTAAATGCCGAAGATTTAGATGCTATTTCAAAAGTTGCTTACTTAGCTTTTAAATACCGTCAACGTTATAAAAAAGATGTATTCATTGATCTAGTTGGTTATAGACGTCAAGGTCACAATGAAGCTGATGATCCAACAGTAACTCAACCAAAACTATATCAATTAATTAAAGAAAAAGAGTTAATTTCTAGTATTTATGCTAAATCTCTTGAACAACAAGGGGTTATTGAAGCTGATTACCTAGATTCAATTCGCAAAAAATACTATAAAGAGTACAACTCAGCTACTGAGACTCTTGAAATAAATAACCTCAAATTTAGCAAAAACGAAGATTATCAAAAAGGTTTCCACAAACATACTAAATTAGTTCACAAAGATGACTTCAAATTAACTGAGTATGCTCGTCTTTCAAATCGTGAACTTAAAGATTTAGGTAAAGAATTATGTTATGTGCCTGATTCTTTTGAGCTCTCTAATACAGTAGCTCGAATGTATAATCTGCGTAATGAGTCTTTAGATACAGATGCTAAATTACAATGGGGGCAAGTAGAGTTATTAGCTTATGCGACTTTAATGCAACAAGGGAAAAATATCCGTTTAAGTGGTGAAGATGTAGGTCGTGGGACTTTCTTCCACCGTGCGGCTGTTTTATGTAGTTTTAACAAAACAAATGATTACATCCCTCTGCTTAAATTAGCAAAAGACTATAACACAAAATTTGAAATCTGGGATTCTACCTTAACCGAATGTGGGGTATTAGGTTTTGAATATGGTTATAGTATTAGTGAGCCAAATAGCTTAGTAATCTGGGAAGCTCAATTTGGTGACTTTGCTAATGGAGCTCAACCTATAATTGATCAGTTTATTGTTTCTGGTGAAACTAAATGGAATCAAGTTTCAGGGTTAACTTTATTATTACCTCATGGTTATGAAGGACAAGGTGCAGAGCACTCAAGCGGTAGAGTTGAGCGTTTCTTACAATTATGTGCTGATAATAATATGCGAGTTGTAATTCCAACTGAAGCAAAAAATATGTATCACCTACTTGTTAATCAAGGTCTTTCAGAATATAAAAAACCTTTAGTTGTATTTACTCCTAAATCTTTATTAAGATTAGATAATGCAAGTGCTAGCATTAATGATATAACGAGTTCTAAATTTGAAACAGTTATTTACGATAGTAAAAAACCAAGTGATAAGATTGAAAAATTAATTATCACCTCTGGACGAATTCGTTATGATGTTGAGCAAAAACTTAAAGAGTTAGATAAATCAGAGATCTATCATTTACATCTAGAACAACTTTATCCGTTCCCGGAAAAAGAAATCAAAAAAGTTATAGATAAAATGAAAAATCTAACTTTAGTTGAAATTGTGCAAGATGAACCTGAAAACCAAGGTTACTGGAATTTTGCATTACCATACATAATTAATTTAATTAAAGATAGAATAGGTAAGGTTCATATTGGCTATAATGGTCGTAAAGCTAGTGCAACCACGGCAACAGGTTATCCAAAAACCAGCAAAGAAGAATTAGAACAAATTTTAGCTAAGTTAGATAGTTTAAATAACTTCTTTATCTAAAGGTATAAAAATATAAGGTCTACAATGAGTATTATTGATATTAAAGGTCCGCTTCTTCCAGAATCTGTAGCTAATGCAGAATTGCACCAATGGTTAGTTGAAGTAGGACAACAAGTAGAAGCTGGTGAAACTATTGCAGTAGTAGAAAGTGATAAAGTTTCTTTTGAAGTTTCTGCACCCGAAGATGGTTTTATTACCGAGTTTGTTGAACACGCGGGAGCAACAATTTTTACTGAACAATTAATTGCTAAGTTCCAAGTAGTTGAAGCAAGTCAAAAAGTTGAAGCTAAACCTGCTCCGGAAGTAACAGCAGAGCCAACTCCAGAAGTTAAACCTACTCCTGTAGTAGAAGCTAAACCTGCTCCAACACCAGTAGTAGAAGCTAAATCAGCTCCAACTCCAGTAGTAGAAGCTAAAATAGCTCCAGCTCCTGAAGCTAAACCTGCACCAGCTACAAAACCTGCTCGTGAACCAGAAGTAGTTAGACCAGCTGCGTTAAATAAAGAAAATGATTACTCTTTAGCTGCAGAAAAAGTTAATCTTGGTCCAAGTGCTCGTAGATTAATTAATGAACATGGTATTACTTCAGATGAGGTAGAAACCTACTTACGTAATAAATTACCACCACGTGTAATTGCTAATGAAATTAAATTACGTCAAATTAATGCTGCCGTAAACCCATTCAAAACTCGTGTACCTATGACAAATATTCGTAAGCATATTGCTCAACGTTTATTAGAGTCAAAAAACAGTACTGCGATGTTAACAACTTTTAACGAAGTTGACTTACAAAGTATTATTGACATACGTAAGGCTTATGGAGAAAAATTCCAGAAAAAACATAATATCCGTTTAGGTTTTATGAGCTTTTTCGTAAAAGCTGTTTCAGAAGCTATGAAAGAGTTCCCAATTATTTCAGCTTGTATTGAAGGTGACGATATAGTTTATTCAAATACAACTGATATTTCTATTGCCGTATCAACTGAACGTGGCTTAGTAACTCCAGTATTACGTAATACAGAAAATAAATCACTTGCAGATATCGAAAGGGAAATTGCAGAACTAGCTGCCAAAGGTAACAATAATAAGTTAACTATCGAAGATATGACAGGTGGTAACTTTACTATTACCAATGGGGGTGTATTTGGGTCATTATTCTCAACCCCAATTATTAACCCACCTCAATCAGCAATCTTAGGGATGCACGGAATTAAAAAACGTCCTGTAGTTGTCGATGATCAGATTGTTATACGTCCAATGATGTATATAGCTCTTTCTTATGATCACCGCTTAATTGATGGGAAAGATTCTGTTCGTTTCCTCGTAAAAGTAAAAGAATTACTTGAAGATCCGACACAAATTCTTTTAGCGATATAATATTTTTTCAAGTCCAAGGCGATAAATCGTGAATTTAAAGCCTTGGACTTGTATAATATACGAGAGATTTAAACTAGGGTGAGACAGTGAATTTAGTATCTATATTTTTTAACTTTATTAAAAATGATATTGTAAATGACAAAATAGTTGCATTTGCAAATCAAACATTAGATTTTATTGTTCCAGAGAACTTAAAAAACACATCAGATTATTTAAATTTACGTAATAAAAATATTTACTTTAATGTTACGGATTTGAACTTATTTTATCGCTTAAACTTTAGCGACCAAGTAGAGTTATCTCGCGTTAGTGAAATTGATCAACATAAAATAGACTTATTAATTAAAACCTCGCAATATTCAATTGCTAGTCTAGTTAATAAAAATGAAGATGTAGAATCTTTAATAAAACAAAATAAATTAAACATTGAAGGTGATAATGCCCTTTTAATTAGTTTAATTAACTTTGCTTCGCGCGTTGATTTTTCTTCAGAAAATGTATTAAGTAAATATATTGGTGATGTTCCTGCGTATTTTGTTACAAGAGCTGGAAAGCAAGCTAATAAACTTCTTGGTAATGTAGCAAGTTTTGTTAATGATGCAAATGTACATCAGTTTAGCAACACTTCTTCAACTAATGCAGATCCATTTCGTGATGATTCTTTAGAAGCAAATAAAGAAAGCAAAGCAAATCCAATTCAAGATTTAATTGAAAATAAATTGCCTAATGCAAAACAAATTTTAAATAGCTTTATTAAACAAATTAAGTAGGTTAATAATGCAAAGCCTGTTTCGCTTGTTGCTAATTGGTTTTATCCTCCGCCGTTATCGTATAGATAGCTACTTGCGTAAAAATAAAGGTTTGAAGGTCATGCGTTGGCTTTCTTTATTTTATTTTTGGGTTCCAGCTAAACATGCAAGTAGTAGCATTGGGGTAAGGCTTAGATTAACTCTTGAAGAGTTAGGTCCAATTTGGATAAAACTAGGGCAACTGTTGTCTATTCAAGACGACTTTTTTGATGATCAAATAACTACTGAATTAAAACAATTACAAGAAAAAACTACCCCTTCGAACGTAAAGCACATAAAACAAACCTTAGAAAGGGATTTACAAGTTGACTTTGCCAGTCTTTTAGATAATTTCTCTTCCCAACCTTTGGCAAGTGCTTCTATTGCTCAAGTATATGCAGCTAATCTAAATCTAAGAGAGTATAAAGCTTACCTTGAAAGTAAAAGTAAGCAAACTCAAGGCGTAATTTTTAATGAAACTACAGATTTTGATTTTTCTCAAGAGTCTATACCTGTAGTTATTAAAATTTTGCGTCCAGGTGTGCGCGAGAGGGTGCAAGTTGAATTAAAATTAATTCGTAACTTATTTAACTTTATTGCTCAGTATGTTGATCAAACTAATAGATTGCGTGGTAGTGAAATAGTAGATGAGTTAGAAGCGAATTTTAAAGCTGAGTTAGACTTGACCTGTGAAGCAGGTAATGGTCAAACTTTACGTAATCACTGGCTAAATTCGCACATTCTCTATGTACCAAAAATCTTTTGTGCCACAAAAGATTGGTTTATTTCCGAACGAATTTTTGGTACCTCAATCAATAATCATCAAGTTTTAATTGATAATAAGGTTGATTGTGAATTACTCGCTAAACGTGGAGTGGAAATATTTTTCCGTCAATTACTAGAGTTTAATTTTTTCCATGCGGACATGCATCCTGGAAATATATTTGCAAATATTAATAATCCACAAGACCCAACTTATATTGCTATAGACTTTGGTATTGTCGGAAGTTTAACTCCACTTGATACAAAGTATTTAGTTGAAAATCTAATTGCTTTTTTCCGTCGCGACTATAGAAAAATAGCTGAGTTGCATGTTAATTCAGGTTGGATTAGAGGTAAGGTTGATGTTAATGAATTTGAACGGCAAATATCTTACTCTTTAGATCCGCTTTTTAACAAATCTCTCAATGAAATTCGCTTTAGTGCGGTATTAAAGAATTTATTTACGGTAGCAAGAAATTTTAATATGGTAGTGCAACCGCAACTAATTCTTTTACAAAAAACACTAGTGTATGTAGAAGCCATGGGACGTAATGTCTATCCCCAATTAAACTTGTGGGAGACGGCAAAACCTATTCTTGAAGAGTGGTTTGCTCGTGAATATAGTTTAAAAAATCAAGCTACTAAAGCCTTTGCAAGTATGCCACAATTTTTAAACTTTATGAGTTATGTCTCTGATGATATGTACCGAGTATTTGATAATCATCAGCAAATATTGCTTAAGCTAAATACTCTTGAAAATAGAGTTTATAAAAGCCAAAAAAATAATCAGCGTTTACTGTTACTTCTCGTTACGGTTATAAGTGCTTTATTTACTGGATTGTTTTTTACTCTAGGTATGAGTGTGTGGTCTATAATTTCGCTAATTATAACTGCGTTAATTTTTATTTTCTTTATCTTAAGTTTGTTTGTTTAGTTTATGAGTTTAAATATTTTAAACCGACCATATCCTAGAGTCCGTTTACGTCGTAATCGTAAAAGTGACTTTGCTCGCAGTCTTGTGCGTGAAAATACTTTAACAGCAGATGACTTAATCTATCCAGTGTTTGTCTTAGAAGGTGAAAATCGTAAAGAAGAAATTCCTTCTATGCCTGGACAGTTTCGTCTATCAATAGATTTACTTGTTGAAAGTGCAAAAGAATGGTTTGCAGATGGAATAAAGGTAATTGATTTATTCCCTGTAATAGAATCAAATAAATCTCTAGAAGCTGAAGAAGCTTATAATCCTGAAGGTCTAGTGCAACGTTGTATTCGAGCTCTTAAAAAAGAACTACCTGAATTAGGGATAATGACCGATGTTGCATTAGATCCATATACTACCCATGGACAAGATGGCATTATTGATGAAAATGGTTATGTTTTAAATGACAAAACTATCGAAGTGCTAGTTAAACAAGCTCTAAGTCATATTGAAGCGGGGGCAGATATTATTTCTCCTTCAGATATGATGGACGGAAGAGTTGGCGCTTTAAGATATGCTTTTGAAGTGAATGGACACCATAATGTGCAGATAATGTCTTATGCAGCAAAATATGCTTCGGTATTTTATGGACCATTTAGAGATGCTGTAGGTTCTACAGGCAACTTAAAAGGAGCAGATAAGTTTACCTATCAAATGGATCCAGCTAACGCTGATGAAGCATTACATGAAGTTGCTTTAGATCTAAATGAAGGGGCGGACATGGTAATGGTAAAACCTGGATTGCCTTATCTTGATATAGTTCGTCAAGTAAAGGATACATTCCGTGTCCCAACTTTTGCTTACCATGTTTCAGGGGAATATGCCATGTTAAAGGCAGCTGCAAGTAATGGCTGGTTAGATTATAAAAAATCAGTTCTTGAAACTATGCTCTGTTTCAAACGTGCAGGTTGTGATGGTATCCTAACATACTGTGCCCCAGAAGTTGCTAAATGGCTAAAAGAAAAATAGAATAACAAAAAACCAGCTTGATAATTCAGGCTGGTCTTTTTTTTAGAGTAAAAAAATATCCTCTGCTCTAATTTAGAGCAGAGGACAAATTAAATTAAGCTTTGTTTAGTTTCTTATTGTGTTTTAACAGGTTCCAACGTGTTAAAACTAAACCAACAACAGCTGCAATAGTTGAAGTTCCAAGAATACTTAGACGAGCTATATCAATATGAGTACGCTCTTCCATAGTTACACCTGGGAAGCTTAGGTTTACAATGAAGATTGACATAGTAAAACCAATACCACAAATAATACCAACAAAGAATGTCATATCCCATGTCATAGATTGTGGTTTTTGGGTAATTCCTAACTTAGAAGCAACATAGGTAAAGAGGAATACCCCAACTGGTTTACCAATAAATAGACCAGCGAAAATACCTAGGATTAAGTGTAAGTTATCACCAATAGCATTGCTTACGTCACCAAGAGAAACACCTGAGTTTACAAAAGCAAAGATTGGAATAATTAACCATTTAACGTAAGGGCTAAAGTATGTTAATACTGAGTTCGAAGGGTTAACACCATTAATATCACGGTTTGGTAATAAGAAGCCTGTTAATACCCCTGCAATAGTAGCGTGTACACCTGAGTGTAAGAAACAGTACCAAGTAATAATACCTAGAAGAGCGTACGGAGTAATTGCTCTTACATTGAGGTATCTGTTTAAAACAAACATAGCTACTAACGCTAAAACGCCAATACCTAGATGAGTAAAACTTAGATCTGTAGTATAGAAAATTGCAATTACAATAATTGCACCCAGATCATCAATTACTGCTAAAGCTAAGAGGAATACTTTCATTGCTGGTGGAACTAATTTCCCAAGAAGAGAAAGAACCCCAATAGCAAAAGCTATATCCGTAGCCATTGGAATAGCCGCCCCATGAATTAAAGCAGGATCATGGAAGGTTATAGCAAAGTAAATTAAAATAGGAACAACCATTCCACCTAAAGCACCAAAGAATGGGAAGCTTGCTTGTTTAAACGTAGAAAGGTGACCGTGTAACATTTCATGTTTAATTTCAATAGCTACTGTAATAAAGAAAATAGCCATTAATGCGTCATTGACAAAGTGCTCAAAGCTTAAGTGAATGAAGCTAAAACTTCCAATACTAACGTCAATGTAGAAATGTAAGAATTTATTGTAGATAGCTTGAAGAGAAGGTATATTTGCTACAATTAATGCAAGTGCAGCACAAATTATTAAAACAATCCCACCCGCAGCTTCATTACTAAAGAAATGCTTAAATTTTCGCATAAAAGTAATTGCCTTTTCGAATTTATATATTAGTTTTTAAGGTTATGTTACACCGCCACTGGTGCTTTAATAGCTTTATGACTTTGATAGTTTACAACTTCAAAATCATCAAAATCGTAATCAAAAATAGATTCTGGTTTACGTTTAATTATAAGTTGAGGTAATGGGTATGGTTCTCGAGTTAATTGGAGTTCAACTTGTTCTTGGTGGTTAGAGTAAATATGTACATCACCACCAGTCCAAACAAATTCACCTACTTCAAGATCACACTGTTGAGCTACCATATGTACAAGTAAAGCATAAGAAGCTATGTTAAAAGGTAAACCTAGAAAAACATCGCAAGATCTTTGATATAACTGACAAGATAATTTGCCATTATTTACGTAAAATTGGAAAAATGAATGGCACGGCGCTAAAGCCATTTTATCCAAGTCTCCAACATTCCACGCACTTACAATGATACGACGACTATCTGGATTGTTTTTAATTTGTTCGATAGCTTGTTCAATTTGGTTAATGGTACGACCGTCTTTAGATTCCCATGCAACCCATTGTTTGCCATAAATTGGACCTAAATCACCATTTTCATCTGCCCATTCATCCCAAATAGTTACTTTATGTTCATTGAGGTATTTAATATTTGTATCCCCTTTTAGGAACCAAAGTAATTCATAGATAATTGATTTTAAGTGAACTTTTTTAGTTGTAACTAAAGGGAAGCCTTTACTTAAATCAAATCTCATTTGATGTCCAAAAATAGAGTAGGTACCTGTACCTGTACGGTCAGATTTAAATTCGCCATTTTCCTTAATATGTTTGAGAAGATCTAAGTACTGCTTCAAAATTTAAAACCTCTGTGTAAAGCGGTGATGCCGCCAGTAAGGTTTTGATAACCCACCTGGGAAAAACCAGCATCAATCATCATTTGTTTTAACGTTTCTTGGTCAGGGTGCTTTCTTATGCTTTCTGCTAAGTAACGATAAGAATCTGCATCATTGGCAACTATATCGCCAATTAATGGTAAAAGTTGAAAAGAGTAAACATTGTAAACTGATTCTAAAAGTTGGTTAGTCGGTTTAGAGAACTCTAGAACTAAAGCTCTACCGCCTACTTTAAGAACTCGGTGCATTTCTGCTAATGCTTTGTCTTTATTTGTTACATTTCTTAAGCCAAAACTAATAACAATTACATCAAAGTAATTATCTTCAAAAGGTAATTGTTCAGCATTTGCTTGTACAAATCTAACATTACTAACAATTCCCTTGTTAGTAAGTCTTTCTTTTCCAACAGACAGCATATTAGCATTAATGTCTGATAATATAACCTCACCTGTAGAGCCTACGATTTTACTAAATTTTTCGGTAAAATCTCCTGTACCCCCAGCTAAGTCTAAGATCTTATCTCCTGCTTTAGCTCCACTACAGTTAATGGTATGCTTTTTCCAACTGCGGTGAATACCAAAAGATAAAATATCATTCATTAAATCGTATTTTTGCGCTACTGAGTCAAAAACACCGGCAACAAGTTGCTCTTTTTGTTCAATTGGTATTTGTTTAAAACCAAAATCTGTATATTTATTGTTTGACATTATGAGCTCCTATCTACCCTAGATTATAACACCTCGAGCAGGAAAAAAGCAGAGGGGATTTTAAAAAAGGTAACGAAATAGATTCATTACCTTCCAATTTACCCTTTTATTTTTATGCTAAACATTCTGTGCGGATTTAAAATTCTTTAAAATACTCACAAGAAGGTTATAGTACTTTTCTACTGAGCCAATATGCACACGCTCTTTTGGAGTATGAGGATTGTGAATATCTGGACCGATAGAAACTATTTTAATGTCAGGATAGTGACCTTGAAGAATGCCACATTCTAATCCTGCATGCATAACTTTTACTTCAATATCAGATTTAGTTGCTTTTTTGTATTCTTCTTCAACAAATTTAGTAAACTCATTTAAAGAAGGAGTCCAACCTGAATAGAAGCCCGAAGCGGTTAAACCAATTCCCGTTAAATCTGCTAAAGCAAACATTTCATCGCTGTAGATTTTGTTTGCTGTGTCATTTAAAGAACGAGCTAGGATTTGATATTTAAAACCTTCTTCAGGATTTAGACGTAATACCCCACCAGACTGAGAGGTTTCCACTACCCCTGCAAACTCATCAGAATTTCTTAATACGCCATTTGGAACTAAAACTAAGAAATTTAATAAGTTAGGCATATCCGAGCAACTTAAACGTGTTAACTCAGGTGTAGCTTCTAACTGGTCTAAGCTGTAAGAACCATTTGGTTCGGCAAGTTTAAAAATAGAAGTAAGTTTTTCTTGTACCTCAGCAAAAGCTTGAACAAATTTACTTTCATTTTCAGCCGTTACTGAAACTGTTGCATAAGCTTCACGTGGGATAGCATTTCTTGCTTGTCCTGCATATAAATCAACAAAGTTGAATTTAACTTCACGATATAAAGCAAATAGAAGCTTACTTAAGTATTTAATTGCACTTTCACGGTTAGTGTGAATATCTACACCTGAATGTCCACCGCGGAAGCCTTTTAAAGAAATTTTAAATACTTTAGCCCCATCTTTTAGAGGTTTAAAGTTATATTCTTTGTGGAAAGAGAGATCAATACCACCTGCACAACCTAAATAAAGGTGTCCCCATTCTTCAGTATCAGTATTTACAAGATATTGAGATTCTAACCAATTTTCGGCTAAACCTAACACCCCTTCCATACCTACTTCTTCATTACGAGTTAATAAACCTTCGATTGGACCATGCTCAATGCTATCATCTTCTAGTAAAGCTAAAATAGAAGCTACACCTATACCATTGTCAGCCCCTAAAGTTGTATTATCTGCGTAAAGATATTCTCCGTTAATTACCGTGGTAATAGGATCTTTGAGAAAATCATGCTGTTTATGGGAGTCTGCTTGTGGCACCATATCTACATGGGCTTGGAAGGCAATTGAAGGGACATTTTCATAGCCTGGAGTAGCTGGTTTACGAATTAATAAATTGCCAGCTTGATCTTTTTCAACCCATAAATTTTTCTCTTGAGCCCAATTATAAATATAATCTACTAGGGCTTGGTCATGATAACTTGGATGTGGAATTGAGCAAATTGTATCAAACCATTTCCAAAGTAATTGGGGTTTTAAGTCTGTAATAGTTGCTTTCATAAGAAGAATACTACCTTAAGAAAATTAGTTTTCATTAATAATAATTTAGCAAGTTTACAAGGTTAAATCAACAATAATTACAAAATTATTGCCTTCTTGCTAAAAAGATATATAATAATCGGGCAAATATTTATATTTGTGCAAGATAAAAGGATTTCTAGTATAATATTATTAGTTCCTTTTTTTATTACAAATAATTAATTTAATTTAACTTTCAATAGTCTTCACACTTTTTAGTGTGAATTTCTAGGAGAAAAAATGGCTAAGTCACAGTTCGTACGTAACAAAACGCACGTAAACGTAGGTACAATCGGTCACGTTGACCATGGTAAAACAACTTTAACAGCTGCTATTACAACTGTATTAGCAAAACACTTCGGTGGTGCTGCTCGTGCATTCGATCAAATCGATAACGCTCCAGAAGAGAAAGCACGTGGTATCACAAT